>NZ_JAPMLH010000004.1:0-266771 GCF_035727065.1 Enterococcus sp. E4-223
TGTAACCATGCCGAACACAGAAGTTAAGCTTCTTAGCGCCGATTGTAGTGAGGGGTTGCCCCTTGTGAGAGTAGGACGTCGCCACGCAAAGGCAAAAAGATGAACTAGAAATAGTTCATCTTTTTTTGTTTAAATCTTTTGCTAAGTTGAACTAATAGAGTCTTTTATGAATATCGAAGTTAGTTTTTCACCTAACTTCGTTTTTTATAGTTGGTTATTATAAAATAGTAATATAGCTGATTTGGATTCAATTCATATTTATTTATAAATCAAAAATACAGAGAATAGTATATAAATGTCCTTTCCTAATCTTAAAATGATGTTTGTACTTACTTAAATTAGGTATAATTAGTATATGTTTTGTGAGAAATTTAGACTTACAATAAGCAGTGAATTTATAATCAACGTATAGGAGACATGGATGAAATGAAACTAATTGGTATAGATTTAGACGGTACTCTTTTGAATTCTGACCAGAGCATTAGTCAAAAAAATGCAAGAACAATGAAACATTTACCGGAAGACTGTTTTCCATTCATTTGTTCTGGAAGAGAAGTAGAAGACATTAATAATATTCTCAAAAAATCTGGTTTAAGGATACCAGCAGTAGGGTTAAATGGTTCTGTTGGATTTGATGGAGAAAAAAAGATATTTGAGTCTTCCTTCGATAAAAATGATGTAAAAAAAATTGATTCTGTCCTATCGAAATTTCCAACCAAAATATATACAAATCTCGGAAGTTATGAATCTCAGAATTATAAAAATAAAATGAAAAAAATTTTTCACGAGGTAGGGAGTGAATTTTCTATCAAAGAGCTAAACTATGAGCTTGAGTATGAAAAATCTATTTGTTCAATCCCTTATAATAATATTGAGGAAATTATAGAAAAGGATGCTATCAGCATTTACAAATTTTTTATTTTTATTCCTAATCGTCAATTGAAAGCTAATATATTTAACCATTTGAAAAAGATGCTAAATGTGTCTGTTACTGAATCGGCACCTGTAAATATTGAAATCGTACCTCAAAATGTATCTAAAGGCGTGGTGTTTGATCGTTTGGAATCAATCTACAATTTAAAGAAACCTTTGAGAATCGCGATCGGAGATAGTTTAAATGACTTATCTATGTTTGAAAGTGCAGATATTAGTTTTGCAATGGGAAATAGTCATCAAGAAATCATGAAAAAAGCTGATTATGTCACTGTTTCAAATGATAAAGACGGAGTATCTCAAGCATTTGAAAGAATTCTTACCATATAAACTAATTAAGGTAGTATAGAACATAGAATTCTAAATACGGAAAAATGGAGCATAAATTCCAGTATAAATAGTACTTCTTCAGTGTCAAACGAAGCGAATATAACATAGATGTTTAGGATTGTGACAAAAATCATGTCACAATCTTTTTTTCGAATAAACTCATTTTTTGAAGCCGGCCATTTTGTCGTAATTTCTTTGTGTAATGCGAACAAATTTTCGGTTATTAATGAAAAAAGCTATTGAAAATGGTATGATAAAAGAAAAAAAGGAGGAAATTTTTAATGGTGAAATTTATCCATGCGGCAGATTTACATATGGATCGGTCATTTGAAGGACTGACAACTCTTGATAAAACTGTACAGGAAAAACTATTGAAGACGAATCTGACCGTTTTATCAAATATCATTGAACAGGCAATAATAAATAACGTTGATTTTGTTTTACTTGCAGGAGATAATTTTCATCAAAATCGTCCTTCATTAAAAATACAGAAACATTTTTCAGAACAGATGAAACGGTTAGAAAAGAACCATATACCTGTATTTATAATATTCGGAAATCATGATTTCTATCAAAAAGAGCGGTATTGGTTCTCCTTTCCTAAAAATGTCCATTTATTTACATCCGAAACGGTAGAGACAAAAAAAATAACGATAAAAAGTGGAGAAACTGTCTCTCTCAGTGGATTTAGTTATCGTCAACCGTGGATTCAAAAAGACAAAGTGATGGAATTTCCTTCTAGAGAACTCACAGATTACCATATTGGGTTGTACCACGGGGAACCTGGCGTCTCTCAAAAAGGAAACTATGCTCCTTTCCAACCCTCAAAGATGCAAGAAAAGGGATACGATTATTGGGCTTTAGGGCATATCCATGTGCCAACGGTCTTAAATGAAAAGCAAACAATTGTTTATCCAGGTGCGCCTCAAGGTCATACTAAAAAGGAACAAGCTTCTACATCTATTCTACTAGTTGAATTAAGTAAAGGAAGTTGCCAAATACATCCGATTAAAGTAGCAGAGGTCTATTGGAAGACAAAGGAAATATCATTGAGGAAAGCAAGAACGACAAAAGAGGTCATTGTTCACATTCGTCAGCAACTTTCAAAAGTAGAGTATGGTTTTAGTTTAATCGAAATAAAATTAAAAGATTATGACCATCTCAATACAGATGTTTTGGAACGGATACAATCAGGAGAGCTATTAGACTATTTGTTAGAGGAATTCTCAGATAGGATAAATGATTTCTTTATTTGGCGTATTTCTCTCATAGAGGATACCTTTTATACGAAGATCCCACTTGCTGCTTCTGCTAAATTGATGGAACAGTTATTTCAATACTATCAGACACCTCAAGATTTCCAACAAATTTTAAATGAAGTATATAGTCATCAAGAAGCGGCTAGAATATTGAGCGAACTGCCGGAATACCAAGAAGAAACACTTGAAAAAGCCAAGCAGCTGCTTAATCAAGATTTTTTATTTGAGGAGGATCAGGAATGAAGATTTTAAGGATCGAGATTGCTGCTTTTGGAAAATGGCGTCAAAAAAGTTTTGACTTTTATTCAGGCAATCAGCTGATCTATGGGGGAAACGAAGCAGGAAAATCAACGATTTATCAATTTATTCAAGCAATATTATTTGGTTTCCCTTCAAAAGGCCGTAAAAAAAAGGATTATACACCAAAAGACGGCTCAGCCTATGGCGGCAAAATATGGCTTAAACATCCTGTATATGGTGAATTTGCTGTCGAGCGCTACAAGCAGCAAAATCGCGGAAAATCGAAGGTGTGGCTGGGGGATCAAGTGGGAAGTGATGAGTTACTAGAAAAATTGATTGCGCCTTTAACGAAAGAGTTATTCCAGCAAGTATTTACTTTCCAGCAGGAACAGTTGATGGAACTAGATCATTTGAGAGAAAAAGAGCTACATGATGCGCTGATTTCTTTAGGCATCACGGGCAGTTCTCAAGTATTCCAAAAGCGGCAAGAATATTATCAGAAAGCACAACAATTATTCAAGAAAAAAGGCCAAAAACTACTAATCAATCAAAAATTAAATGAATGGAAAGAGCTGCAAGAAAAAATTCATCAAAAACAAGAACAGGAAGCTTATTTTGGCAAGTTGATCCAACAAGAACAGGAATACGAGTCGCAACAGCAGCAGTTATTGGCACAATTAAAAGAGGCGAACAAACAATTTTCATTAGCCAGACAGCAAGAACTTAATTTTTCTTTATATGAAGAATGGCAATCTCTCAAAAAAAACAGCACTACAGGTCTTCCTGATGAGCAACTTCTTTTAGATCTGGAGTCTTTCTCCAAACGGTATCAGCAAACAAATGAGCGTTTGGAAGAATTAGAAGCAACACTGGAAAAGCATAGCGGGATGGATCAGCAGTCAGCCAGATATTATTTTTATTTAGAGCAGGAGCAGGAACTAAAAGATCTCCAGCAACTTCAATTTACAGCGGAACAATTAAACGAAGAATGGCAAAGATTACAAATTGAGACTAGAGAAACAAATTCAGAATTGAAGATTTTGGAACAAAGGTGGCATTGGCAGAAAAATCCGTTACCGGAAGAATTTTTATATGAAGAAGAATGGAAGCATCTTCTGGCTGAAGAAAGAAGGATTGCTGATCTAGAAAGCCAGATTTCTGTGCGTCTCCAAATAGCTAAAGAACAACAAGAGATGATTGAAGCAGAAGTGAATGACTTGGAAGAGACCTATCCAGCATTATTACAAAATCAGTCAGAGATAGCGCCAGTCTCTTCATCTAAACCGTATATGCTGATGACTGGCGGAGCAATAATCATTGCAGGTATATTTGTACCAATGCCCTTGAAAGTGATCCTTTTACTAATTGGTGCAGGCATGATTGGCTATTTCTTCTACAAAAGGCAACCAAAAATTAAAACTAAAAATGATTTCTCTGAGATAAAAGGAATGTGGCAAGAAAAACTAGGACAACTTGATCTAGCCTTAGCTCAATTAGCTGAAGCAGAAGAAAAACAAAAGAGAACTGGGGAAGAAAAACAGATTCTTCGGCAAGAAGTATATCGTTTTGCGGATCATCGGCACTTAGGAAAGATGGATACGCTCAAACTCATGAAAGAATATGGACAGGAAGTCATAGATTATCAGAAATTATATGGCGTATTTGAGCGGAAACATAAAAGAGAACAGGAAATACAAGAAAAACTACGACAAATCGACCAAAAATTTGAGTTTGTTAAAGAATGGTTACCGATACAAGATAAGACAATTTCAGAAAAAATGGTATTGCTTTCCCGTTTTATACAAGAGATGGAACAGATGAAATTTGCCAGAAGCTATCAGCAAAATACTTTATTGAAGCAAGAAATCAATCAATTGAAAAAGAAACAAAAAGTATGGATACAAGAATACAGCGAACAATTGACTCAAGCAGGCTTATCTTATCCTTCGGAAGTACCTGTCTTTTTACAAAAAGCCAAACAAGCCGAACAGCAGATGAAAAGATACAATGAATTATCGGAAATGCTTACTCCACTATTTCCTGAAGAGCTGACAAAAGAGAAATTATCTGTAAAACTGCGCCAACTGAAAGAAAAGCAATCCCAACTCCAGCAAGAAGAAAAAGAAGCAAGTGAAAATCGGCAACGACTCCAACTTCAAGTAGAAGAGTTGCAAAGAGACGGCACATTGGACGAACTTTATCAACAAGCTAGCCGGCAAAAAGCAAAATTACAGGAATTACTGGAGGAATGGGGAGCACTTGAAATCGCCGGGACATTCTTAGGTGATCTTTCAACAGAGATGAGTGAAAGACAATTACCCCAGTTGTTAAGAGCAGCAGGTGATTATTTAGGTATTTTAACAAAAGGAAATTATCAGAAGATATTACTGAAAAATGATACACTGACTTTAACAGACGGATATACAGAATTTCCCATCTATGAGTTATCTACAGGTACGAAAGATCAGCTGATTATGGCGATGAGATTTGCTTACCTCTCATTAGAAGCTAACCGTTCGATATGCCCGATCATCATTGATGATGGCTGGCTTCATTATGATCATCAGCGAAAGTATCAATTAGCTGAACTTTTAGCTAAATTTGGAGAAAAGTATCAAATAATTTGTTTTTCTTCTGATAAAGAAATGGTAAGCTATTACCATGAGATAAACCAAATCGTAAAACAATTAGAAGGAGCAAATAATGAAAAAAATTCGTGATTTAGTAATCGATGAGCAGTTTGAACAATTTGTCCTGATCAAAAGTGCAGATGTAAGAATCGCTAAAAACGGAAAAAAATTTATTGCTTTTACTTTCCAAGATACTTCAGGTACTATCGATGGTAAATACTGGGATGCTTCGGAGGAGGAAATCAATAAATTTACAGCCGGCACAGTCGTTTTTCTAAACGGTAAAAGAGAGGTTTATCAAGGAAACCCTCAAGTAAAAATTCTTCATATGCGCTTAACAAGGGTAGATGAGCCAGGAGAGCCTAGTTTATACATGGAAAGAGCCCCTTTGAAGAAAGAAGAAATGGAAGAAGAAATCAATCAATTGTTGTTTGAGATCACCAATGCGCATTGGAATCGTATTGTTCGCTATCTACTTAATAAATATCAAAAACAATTTTTTGAGTTTCCGGCAGCAAAAAGAAACCATCATGCATTTGCCAGCGGATTAGCTTATCATACTTTGACAATGCTTCACTTAGGGAAATCAATCGCCGATGAATATCCTGAGCTGAATCGAGCATTGTTGTATGCTGGTATCATTTTGCATGATTTAGGAAAGGTGATTGAGCTTTCCGGTCCTATGTCGACAGAATATACGCTTGCAGGAAATTTGATCGGTCATCTGGTATTGATTGACGAAGAAATAACTAAAGCCTGTCTTGCGTTGAAAATCAGCGAAGCTGACGAAGATGTTCTCGTATTACGTCATATGGTTTTAGCACACCATGGCTTATTAGAATATGGCTCACCTGTACGTCCAAGAATAATGGAAGCAGAAATATTACATCAAATCGACAATATCGATGCTTCGATGCAGATGATGTTGACTTCGATTCGTCAAACAGAACCAGGAAAATACACCGATCGGATTTTCGGTATGGACAACCGAAGTTTCTATGTACCAAAAGATTTATAGCAAAAATTTATTTTTTTCATTCAAAACAAAAAAAGCGAGACATAAGTCTTCGCTTTTTTTGTTTTCTTTTATTTTGATGAATCAGTTGTTTCTTCAGTTGAAGATTCTTTTGTTGAATCAGTTGATTTTGTGTCAGAATTCTTTGTTGAAGCTGTAGTTTCACTTGAGTCTTTCGTACTTGATGAAGTTGTAGTGAATGCACTCAACACGTTTTCAAAGGCATCATCCTTGATTTTTACATTTGCATCTTTTAATTCTTCACCGATTACTTTAGTTGTGAATGCATTGTCACTTAGTTTAGTTTCAGTAGCGATATCTTTTAGTTGATCTTTGTATTTATCCATGTCATTGCCTTTATTTTGGTTTTTCACCATTTTGACAACGTAGTATTCTGTCGCATAAGAAGTAGGATTTGTTGTAGTAATAACATCGGAGATCTCACCGTCTTTCAATTTGAAAGCTGCTTCTTTTACTTCTGCAGGAATAGTTGTTGTCGTTGAGTCGAATTTAACTTTATCGCCATCTTCTTTTGTCTCTGTATCAGTTGATTTGTCTTTGGCTAATTTAGAGAAATCATCTCCATCATCCGCTGATTTTTTCACATCTTTTGCTTCATCTTCACTTGATAATTTGATGATTTGTGCTTCTACTTCTGGATGGAAAGATTTCCAAGCAGTTTTCAAATCGTCATCTGTAATATCTACGTGAGCTTTCAAGCCAGCTTCAAAAGCTAAATTGTTACGAATATATTCTTTATAAGTATCTTTCGTATATCCAGCAGCTTCTAATTGTGATTCAAAAGTATCACCTAATGATTTCGCTTGTTTGTCGTATTCTGCATCCACTTGCTTATCGGTTACTTTATCGCCATATTTGTTATTGAATACTTTATAAATGATCATCCGTTGTACTAAGGATTGGTTCGATGATTCAAGTTTTGCTTCATCATAGAAATCAGATACAGTGATTGTTCCGCCTTTCATCGTTGCGATATCTTTATTAGTATCGCCTGAACAAGCTGCTAGAGTTAAAACAGCCAACGCACTAGTAGCTGCCAAAATAATTGATTTTTTTTTCATTAAAATTTGCACTCCTGTAATTAGTTATTATTTTTATATATTAACTATACCATATCCCATTTCCTTTAAAAACGTTGTCGTGGTAGTTTCAAACAAAATTCAAAATTTCATCACATTCCTAGGAAATACGCAAACTTTTCTCACTTATATAGTTAAATCTGTTGAGAAAATAATCATTATTATATTTGTTCAGGATACTCTGGCAGATCAGCTTTTAGTTTTTCTACTTGTTCATTGATTTGTGTGATACGTGGTTCAGCTTGGAATTTAAAATCTTCGATATCTTTTTTGATTGCTTCTTGGAAAGCAGGGATCACAGATTCAGCTGTTTCTTTTGTTTCGATCAATGCGCTTTTAAAATGATTCAGGCTGTTATTTAAATCGTTTGTCAGAGTTGTTGCTTCTTCCAATTCTTCGATCAGTTTCTTTCTTGTTTCATTCCCGCTCCTGGGCGCCAATAATAGACCTCCGACAGTGCCAGCAGCAGCTCCAAATAACAGTCCTTTGAAAAAGTTTTTAATCATCGCAGGACACCTGCTTTACGATTGTTTCTTGAATAGCTTTTAGTTCTTCCGATCCATAACTATCTTGATGATTGCCAAAGTGAATAGAAAAATCATCCTCTTTGCTGTAGCGAGGGACTAAATGGATATGTGAATGAAAAACAGATTGATAGGCTAGTTCACGGTTGTTATTCAAGATATTAAGACCTTTCATTTCTGGAAAAGCTTTTTCCAATGCTTGAGCAATCTTAGGCACACGTGAAAAAACCTCTCCTGCAAGTTCGGGATCATATTCAAAAATATCTGCTACATGACGTTTAGGCACAACTAATGTGTGTCCTTTCGTTGCTTGAGAGATGTCTAAAAAAGCATAGACCTTGTCGTCTTCATATATTTTATAGCTTGGGATTTCTTGATTGATGATTTTGCAAAAAATACAGTTTTCCATATAAAACATCCTTTCTATAAAGAATAAATACTTCAGCTTAACTTTACCATAAGTTAAAGCTATTGTAAGGAAAAAAACAAAATACCGTCATTTTCTTCGTGGTATAATAAATAAAAATAAATGGCGGAGGAAAAAGAATGAGTTTAATTATCGATCATGTCACAGGGGGGTACGGACATCTCCCTGTGTTAAAAGATATCAGTTTCGATGTACAGCCTGGAGAGATAGTAGGGTTGATTGGACTGAACGGAGCAGGGAAAAGTACGACCATCAAGCACATTATCGGTCTGCTGGAAGCTTCAAAAGGAACGATAGAAATCAATCATCTATCCTTAAAGAAAAATACGGAAGAATATCGCAAACAAATTGGGTATATTCCAGAGACTCCTTCTTTATATGAAGAATTGACATTGAGAGAACATATCGAAGTCACTGCGATGGCCTACGATATACCTATGGATACAGCAATGAAAAGAGCAGAAAAGTTGTTGGAGACTTTTCGGTTATCTAATCGTCTTGACTGGTTCCCAGCTAATTTTTCAAAGGGAATGAAACAGAAAGTGATGATCTTATGCGCCTTTTTGATCGAGCCTTCTTTATATATCATCGACGAACCATTTTTAGGCTTGGATCCACTAGCTATCAATGCATTGCTTGAATTGATGGTAGAAATGAAAAAAGAAGGAGCCGGTATTTTGATGTCTACGCATATTTTAGCTACTGCAGAAAAATATTGTGATCGTTTTGTGGTCTTACATAACGGAGAGATACGAGCAGACGGTTCTCTTGAGATGTTGAGAAAAGAATTTCAGCTGCCGGATTCTTCTTTGGACGAAATCTATATTGCTTTAACAAAGGAGCAGGCACATGAGTAGTTTTTTTCAAAAACGTTTAGCAAGACATCAAAAGAAAATGATGAAATATATGCGTTATGTATTGAACGATCATTTTGTTTTAGTTTGTCTTTTCTTGATTGGCGGTGTGGGATTATATTATTCTAATTGGTTGAAAACCCTGCAGCCACCGTTTGCAATTGGAGGGCTCATAATCTCTGTATTTTGGATGCTCTGTTTATTCGTGGGTAAGATGGCTACTTTTGCAGAGGCAGCAGATATTGTTTTTTTACTTCCTAAAGAAAAAGAAATGCAAACCTATTTGGAACGAGCTTTTCGCTATTCCTGCATTTTTCCGTTGATCTTTTTGATATTGGCATGCGGATTGGCCATGCCATTAGTGGTGGTTAGTACGGAGCAGTCCTTTTCGATGTTTTTCGTCTATCTGATCATATTATGGAGTTTGAAATTCAGTCATCTGCAAATCAAGAGAGCAGAATTGTTTCGACTAGATCAACAAGTTATTCGTTATTGGAAATTAGGCTGGTTTTTTTCTTCTCTGATCTTTTTGTTTCTATCATTTTATTGGCTGATATGGGCAGGAATAGCAGGTGCATTAGTACAGGCAAGTCTATATTACTGGTTTTTGTGGAAGCAACAAGAAAAAGGATTGGATTGGGAGAAAATGGTGCATGTAGAAGAACATAGGTTGCATCAGATCTATCAATTTATCAATTTATTCACAGATGTTCCTGAAATTACGGCAAAGATCAAAAGAAGACGCTATTTGGATCCTATATTGACTCATATTAAAAGAGAATCAAAAAACACTTATCTTTACTTGTTTGCAAGAAGATTGGCAAGAGGTTCTGATTTTAGTGGTCTTTATTTCCGATTAGTAATTATAGGTGGGTTATTGATTGCCGGAGTAGTCGACTTTTATTTTAGTCTGATTATCGGTTTCTTATTTTTATATTTGATCGGTTTCCAACTGTTACCTTTAGCGAACCAGTTCCGCTATATGGTTCTCGTTCAGCTTTATCCAATCCATAAGAATCAGAAGAAGCAGGCGATTCAGTATCTACTCACATGGGTATTAATTATCGCGTCGGTTATTTTTGGTTTGATTGCTGCAGTCGTATTAGATGGGCAGCAGCGATGGGTTCCGCTAGCGGCTTATTTGATTGTTACTATGCTCTTTGTTAAACTATATGTACCAACTCGTTTGAAGAAGATGTCAGACTGAAAACAAAGCTGTGTAGGGTAAAAATGAGAATGAAAAATAGAGCGTTGACAGTAAGAATGCTGTTCGTTCTATTTTTTTTGAGAAAAGCTGGTTTTTTGAATGGCAATTAAATGAAAAAGAACGTATATGTGCTTGACGTGTAGTGTTCAGGCGACTAGAATAATAAGTACTGCAAAACAAAGAGTAAGAGGACGGGAGAATGCATGATGGAGTTTCAGTTAGACCAAGAGTGGCGGTTACGTCCCATCAAAGGCGACACAGGAAAAACATACATAGGCATGCGTGATGAGGACAAAGTCTTTATTAAACGAAACACAACTCCGATGTTGGCTGCTCTTTCAAGGGAAGGAATTACACCAAAACTTGTTTGGACAAAACGAACGGGGAATGGCGATACTTTGACAGCACAAGAGTGGCTGGAAGGTCGCTTGCTGACTCCTAATGAGATTGGTCAAAGAAACGACGTGATTGATGTTTTGTACCATTTACATCATTCAAATTCTCTTAAAACCATGCTGACCCGTATCGGTGGTCGTGTCATGACGCCGGAGAAGATGCTGCAAAAATATGAAAAAGAATTACCGGAAGAACTCCAGAAAAATCAATTTCTGCAAATTGTCCATCGTTTTCTTCGTGAGCAGATCCCGTCAATAGATAAGGAAAACTTATCAGTAGTACACGGAGATGTAAACCATCGTAATTGGTTAGTATGTAAAAATTATTTATATCTAGTCGATTGGGATTCAATCATGTTTGCAGACCCTGCGGTGGATATTGCAACGATTTTAGGAAATTATGTGCCACTGTCTAGCTGGAATCAGTGGCTGATCAGTTATGGCATACGCCCGACTGACGAAATGCTTGAAAAATTTCATTGGTATGCGGCCATGAATTTGCTCCAAGAAATCACCAGATATTGCAAACGTGAAGATCATCGACGGATGAACGAAGAAATTTTACAATTAAAACGAATTTTCAGTGGCTGAGGTTTGGCCCAAACTCTGCGGAGATTTGGCCAGACCTTTTTAATTAGAGGAAAGGAATGGAGATAAATAATGCGTGTCCGAAATCGTCCGGGAGCAGCGGAAATGTTAGCGGCTCACCCGAATTTTGTAATTAGTGATCCAACATTGTGGAAGGGAAAATGGAATGAATTGTTTGAAAACGATCATCCAATCCACATTGAGATTGGTATGGGGAAAGGCCAGTTCATCACTGGAATGGCAAAAGCCCATCCTGAAATCAATTATATTGGAGTAGAAATGCAGGTCAGTGTTGTTTCGATTGCACTAGACAAGTTGATCGAACAACCGCTTCCTAACCTGAAACTTCTACATGTGGATGGATCAGCGTTGACAGAGTATTTCGCTGACAGCGAAGTAGATCAAATCTATCTGAATTTTTCCGATCCATGGCCAAAAAAACGTCATGAAAAACGGCGATTGACATATAAGACTTTTCTTGCTGTAGATGAACAGATTCTTCGTCCAAATGGAGAAATCCATTTCAAAACAGATAATCAAGGATTGTTTGAGTATTCTCTGGCAAGTTTTTCTCAATATGGCATGATTCTCAAACAGGTATGGTTAGATTTACATCAAAGTCAATTTGAAGGCAATATTATGACGGAGTATGAAGAAAAATTTTCTTCAAAAGGTCAACGTATTTATCGAGTAGAAGCTCAATTTCAAGATAAGACCAAAAAGAAAAGTCTGCGAAACTAACTTTCTGCTTTCATAAAAACATTAATATCCATAAATAAATCCCAGAAAATGAACATTACAGATGTAATGTATTTTCTGGGATTTATTTGATTTAAAATGTATTTATTTCATCGGTTTTTCCACAAGGTGGAATCAATTGGAAGCGAGAAAATGAAAATAATCCTTTGTCGGTGATCTTCAATTCGGGTATGACAGATAATGTTAAGAAAGAAAGTGTCAAAAAAGGATCAAAGGTTTTAGCTGCTCCTAGTTGATGTGCTTTAGTTATTAATTCATTCAACTGTTCATAGACGATCGAAAAAGGTTCCTGTGTCATGATTCCGCCTATAGGAAGAGAAACACAAGCTATTTCCTGCTGTTTGTTGACAACGGTCATCCCGCCACCTTTTTGAATCAAAAGATTAGCAGCATACAGCATATCCTCGTCGTTTGTCCCAACGACAACTAGATTATGCGAGTCATGGGCAATCGTTGTCGCTATCGCTCCTTGTTTCAGCTGAAATCCTTTCACTATGCCTAATCCAATGTTTCCCGTTTGATGGTGACGCTCGATCACCGCAATCTTTAATTGGTCTTTTTCGATTGAAGGAATGAATCGTTCGCCTTGTCGGTCCACTTTTTCTACCAAATCTTTAGTCACTAGACTATTCGGGATAATTTCGATCACATGGACTTGTGAAGAAGAAAGAAGCAGCTCTAACGAATGTGGATTTAATGGTTGAGCGTTTAGTTTTGGCAGACAACACGTATATGAATTTGAATGATCAGCAAATAAATGGTCTTGGAGTTGCCCAGATTGAACAACTAATGTTCCCTTATAGAAAACTTCATGAATTGGCAGCTTGGTAAGATCGTCTGTTAAGAAGAAATCAGCTTGATACCCAGGGGCAATCGCACCTAGTGTTTTCAAATCAAAACATTCTGCTGCATTCAATGTTGCCATCTGAATGGCTTGTAATGGATCGATTCCAAGTGCAATAGCTTGACGGACGATATGATCGATTGATCCTTCTTTTACTAAATCATTGATCAGTTTATCATCGGTGACAAAGAAGCATCTTCTTGAATTTTCAGATGTGATCGCCGGTAGTAGCGATGCCAGATCTTTTGCAACGGTCCCTTCTCGAACCATTAAATACATACCAAGATCCAAACGTTCTTTAGCTTCTTTTGCAGTTGTAGCTTCATGATCCGTCCGAATACCTGCTGCAGGATAAACATTTAACTCTTCCATGCCGATACCAGCTGCATGCCCGTCAATTTTTTTCTTATGCTGGTGCATCAATTGGATCTTTTCTAGGATGTCTGTTTCATTATTTGCTACTGCTTGATAGTTCATGACTTCAGCTAAGCCTAAAACTTCGGGTTTTTGTAAAAAAGGGGCTAATTTTTTTGCATTTAAATTTGCACCATTGGTCTCAAAAGGGGTTACAGGTACACAAGAAGGTAGCATAAAAAAGATATTCATGAGTGTTTGTCTTGCATCTTCTATCATAAACTCAAGACCTGTACTCCCAGCAATGTTTCCTATTTCATGGGGATCTGTCACTACAGTAGTAACTCCATGAAGCAAGGATACTTTTGAAAATTCGCTTGGTGATAAAAGTGAGCTTTCGATATGCACATGGCCATCGATGAATCCTGGCACTAGATATTGCCCATTAGCATTATGTACGCTTTTTCCTTCGTATTCACCGATTCCTACGATCATTCCTTCGCAGATTGCTACATCTTTTTCCATGATTTCTTTCGTAAAGACGTTGACGATCTTAGCATGCTTGATCACTAGGTCAGCAGGCTTTTTTTTACTTGCTACTTCGATATATTTCCTTAATGTTGTTTCCAATGGAGTGCCTCCCAAGATAAATTTTTATAAGTATAACATAAATTCGGCTTTTGCCAATATTTTTTTGTAAATTCATTTTATTTGAAACGAAAAGATCAAAAAGACGTATGTTTTTTGTGGAGGGGAGAATAATGGAAATAAAACGATTATCGGATCAAATGATAAGTGAAAGTTTTGCCAAACATGCCCAAGACGTATATATATTGCCAGCTTCAGAAGTATTTTACATCTATTTTCGCTATGGAAAAAAACGAACATTCTGGAAGAAAGTCTCTTCGGCAGATGGACAGCAACTGATCTCAAGATTTAAGTATTTGGGACAGATGGATATCGGAGAAAAAAGAAAAGCTCAGTTAGGTGCATTTACTTATTCTTTAGAAAAACAGGAAGTTCGTCTGCGGTTGTCTTCTGTAGGAGATTACCTTCAACGAGAGAGTTTAGTGATTCGGCTATTATACGGTACTTTTGAAACACCCCATCGTTGCTTTAGTTCTCGAGATTTTGCAACTATTTTACAGAAAACCGTCAGACGTGGATTATACCTTTTCAGCGGACCAGTCGGATCAGGCAAGACTTCTCTAATGTATCGGTTGGCTTTGGAAGAAAAATTGCAAGTGATTACTATCGAAGATCCTGTAGAGATAGAAGAACCGTTTTTTCTGCAGCTACAGATCAATCCGAAAATAGCACAGACTTATGATACACTTTTGAAACTCGCATTACGGCATCGTCCAGACTTGCTAATCATTGGCGAGATAAGAGATGAATCAACTGCACATGCTGCGGTAAGAGCAGCACTAACAGGGCACCGGGTTTTTGCAACCGTACATGCACGCAATCTTGAAGGTACATTGGTCAGAATCCATGAACTGACAAAGAAAAAAGAAGAGCTATCTGAATGTTTAGCTGGTGTCATTTATCAAGAACTTTTGGAAGATGCCAATCACCATCCTTCTGTCTTATGGAGTTATCAATTTATGGAGGAAGAATCAGTAAAAAAATCATGGGAGGAAAGTTATGAAGAAGCTCAGGAAAATATTTGGCAGTCAGAACTATTCTAAAGGATTAACAAGAAGCCAGCAAAACCAGTTTGCACAAACCATGGGAGAACTGCTTTTATCTGGTTTTAGTCTGCAAGAATCCCTTTATTTATTACTCACGATCCGTTCGTTTCCACCTGTTATTTTGGCAAATATCCAACATCAGCTAAAGGAAGGGCAAGCGTTTAGTGAGGTACTTTCGCAAATAGGATATGGAGCAGAGCAACTGGTACAGATCGAGTTAGCTGAACGTCATGGGAATCTGCCGACAACTTTGTTGGAAATTGCCAAACAGTTTCGGCTTGTTGAAGGATTTCGCAATGATTTGAAAAAGCTGCTTGCATATCCGATGCTATTGCTCACCTTTTTGCTAGGTATCTTGTTTAGTATGCGGTTGTTCGTTTTGCCTCAGCTTATTGGTTCAGGAATGGTCATGCAAGAGCATTGGGGTATTCAGCTGATACAAGTCTTTCATTGGTATGTTCTACTATTCATCCTAGCGGTTACTCTATTGGCTTTACTAGTAAGGTATCGTCTGATGAAGTTGTCTCCTGTTGATCAGAGTGAATGGATAAGCAGACAATTATTGATTGGACCGATATATTCCTTGTATCAATCGGCTTATTTGTCACTAGAGATTGGAAAGCTTTTTCATGAAGGTTTCGAATTAAGGCAAATCATAGTCTGCTTAAAGGAAACGAAACAAGAAAGTCTGATTCAGCATCTTGCCTCTAAGTTGATTCAAGGATTGGAGGCAGGTATGTCATTGGCTGAGCAGTTCCAGAATTATCGTTTTCTATCAGAAGAATTCAGTAAAATTGTTTTACAGGGAGAGGCAAAGGGAAGTTTAGGTAAAGAACTGATTTTTTACAGTGAATGGACAAGAAAACAGCTTTTCAAACGTCTTCATCACTGGATGCAATTTATTCAGCCAATCATTTTTTTGGGCGTAGCGGCTTTGATTTTATTAGTTTATGCCGCTGTTTTATTACCTGTTTACGGAAGCATAGAGGAGGTTTTGCCATGAAAAAGAAAAAAATATCTTATTATAGCGGTTTTACATTGATCGAAATGCTAATCGTCTTACTGATCATCAGTGTATTAGTGTTGTTGTTCGTCCCTAATTTGTCGCGTTATAGGAATCATGTAGACCAAGAAAGTCGTGAAGCGATCATCCAGTTGGTAGACACACAAAAAGAGCTCTATGCGCTTCAAAATAATGGAAGAGTTCCTACTGTGGAGGAATTGTTGAATGAAGGCTATATCAAACGAGAACATGCAGAAATCTATCAGCGGCCTTGAAGGTAAGGTTTTAGCATCAGGATATACGTTGTTTGAATCACTCTTACTGATTTTATTACTTACAACGATCCTTTCTTTTCCAGTTCTCGCATTTTCTGCATGGAAGAATGAATTGGCAGTCTATCAATTTTTCAGCCAATTTGAAAAACGAATCTATTCTACGCAAAAAATCGCTATTGTGAATCAGATCCAAACAGGCTTTTATTGGAATAGTGAAGAGAATCAAATCATTTTTCATGTTCCGAATCCAGATAAAATAAATTGGGAAGTATTAGATATTCCTGATGAGATTACTTTGAAACGCCATGCTTCTATTACTTTTGCTGCTAGAACCGGGAATGAAAGTTCACTAAAAGCTTATCAATTTTATTGGGAAGAAAAAGAGCGGACGATTACGTATCAATTCCAGATAGGGAGTGGTCGCTATACAAAAAGAATTGAATAAAACAGGATTTGTTTTGTTGGAGTCCCTTACAGCGCTTATGATCGCTTCTGTCTGTGTCTACTTAGTGAGCTTTGGCCAGCTGTTTTTGCTTCAGGCAGAAAAGAAAAGTGGGGAGGAACTGCTATTTATTCGAATGATTTATGAAGATATCAAGACGCAGCGGATGTATCACAAAAGACCAGAGCGAAGGGAAGAAATGATCCCATACGATATCCAAATTGTCGATAATAATGGAGTAATCGAAAAAGTGTTTGTCAATATGGAGAAAGAAGCGATCAGTATTGAAAAAACAAGTAATTCCAGCATTTACGCTGATTGAATGTCTAATTGGACTGATGATATTGAGCAGTCTATTGCTCACATTCAATCTTTTGATTCAGCAAACCATCCAAGTAAGTGAATTTCTGCAGCGGAAAGATCAAAAAGAGTGGCTAATATTTTTAGCACAATTAGAAGAAGAACTCAAGAGCAGTCACAATGTCTCTGTGAAAAATCAGCAACTGCACTACACGATCGAGGATAAACAGTATATCATCGAAAGATATCAGGCAATGATACGTAAAAGAAGAACTTCCGGCGGACATCAACCTATGTTAACAAGTATCACTGAGCTTCAATTATTGGAAAAAGAACACACAATTTCTTTTTATGTACACTTTGAAAATGGAGAAGATGGATATGCCATATGGACAAAAAACGATCAGTAGAAAATGTTATAAGGGCTCTATTTTATTTTCTGTCTTGCTTTTATTTCTTTTATGTACATTTTTATTGATGGCAGCATTAGAAAGCTACCGTTTGTCAATGGATCTTAATATACGAATCAAAAATTATTATATAGCAAAAATAATGAAGCAGATGGCTTTATCGGAACAGTCTACGCTTGCCGAAAGTTCGGAAGGAGTTTTTTACTACACAACTGGATCTGTAACATATCAGTGGGTACAACAGTCCCTATTCTTAGAGGTGGAAGTCTCACCGTTTATCTTTCGGTTCACAGAAGAAGTAAAAAATGATACAGATACTAGTACAGAATGATGGAATGTTCGTGAAAACGCCCTCTTTTCTGTTATAACACTGTTTTTAATAAAAAAATGTTTGCCGTTTCACAAATAAAAAACAGTGAAAACGATTGAAATTTTGTCAATTGTTCGATAGAATTAAACAGGTGAAAAAATTGTTATAATATATCTAGAAATGAGGTGCACCATGTTACCAGAAAAAATGGAACAAGGGTTTAATCAAAACCTGGAAGCTATTCAGCTTTTACAGAATGCATTGGGAACTTCCTTTTTAGAAGCCTATGTCGAAAATGCAGAAAATTTAATAGATGATTATCAAGTACGTGTGGTGGATGGAGTGCCGACAAAAGAGACAACGCAACGGATCACAGCTCTTTATGAAGAGTTGAAGAAACTTTCTTTCGAGCCAGAAGAATGGCGCAGACTGTCTCAATTACTTTTATTGAAGGGCAGCCAGACAGAACATTTGCAGGCGAACCATCAACTCACTCCTGATAGTATCGGTTTTTTATTTGTTTTTCTTATTGAACAACTATACACAAATAAAAAAGCACCGGTTAAGATTCTGGATATTGCGGCAGGAATTGGCAACTTGTTATTAACAGTTCTTTTAAACCTATCGAATGCGGGGTACCAAACAGAAGGAATTGGTGTGGATATTGATGATACATTGTTGGCTGTCGCAGCTTCTACAAGTGATTTGACACAAGCAAATGTTCAATACTTTCATCAAGACGGGTTGCAGGATTTATTAATAGATCCTGTCGATTTTGCAATCAGCGATTTGCCAATCGGTTATTATCCGAATGACGAAAAAGCAAAAGAGTTTTTAACAAGTACCGAAGAAGGCCATAGTTATGCACATCATTTATTGCTAGAGCAATCAATGAAATATGTGAAGCCGGATGGTTTTGGTTTGTTTTTGATGCCGAGTGGATTTTTAGAAACGGATCAAAGTGAAGAAATCAAAAAATGGTTTAAAGAAGAAGGCTATCTTCAAGGAATGATTCAATTGCCAGATGAATTGTTCCGTAATAAACAATCGCAAAAAAGTATTTTGATCTTACAGAAAAAAGGACCACAAGCACAACAAGTAAAAGAAGTCTTGCTTGTGAAACTTGCTTCATTAAAAGAACCAGAGAAGGTGACGGAATTTTTCAACGAGTTTAAAAACTGGAAATCATCTGCTCTGTAATCATTCAACGAGAAGGAGAGTCATATGTCTAAAACAATTGCAATCAATGCTGGGAGTTCAAGTTTGAAATGGCAATTATATCAAATGCCAGAAGAAACCGTAGTTGCGAAGGGGATCGTCGAACGTATCGGTTTACAAGATTCTATTTTTACCATCAAGTACGGCGATAATCAAAAATTCGAACAAATCATGGATATCGAAAACCACGAAGTAGCAGTAAAAATGCTGTTAGATCAGTTGATTGAACTGCAAATTTTAAGCTCTTATGATGAAATCACCGGAGTAGGGCACCGTGTTGTTCACGGAGGAGAAACTTATGGGGATTCAGTAGTGATCGATGAGAAAGTAATGGACCGCATTGCTGAATTAGCAGAATTTGCTCCTTTGCATAATCCTGCAAACTTAATGGGGATCAAAGCGTTTAAAAAGATTTTACCTGACATTTTGAGTGTGGCTGTATTCGATACATCTTTCCACTCAACAATGCCAAAGCAAAATTATTTATATAGCTTACCGGTGTCTTATTATGAAGATTTCAAAGTAAGAAAATATGGCTTCCATGGCACAAGTCATCGTTATGTGTCGGAACGTGCGGCAAAATTATTGAACAAACCGATCGAAGAACTAAAAATCATCACTTGCCACTTAGGAAATGGTGTATCGATCACAGCAGTCGATGGAGGTAAATCCATGGATACTTCTATGGGATTCACACCATTAGCTGGGGTGACAATGGGTACACGTTCAGGTGATATCGATCCAGCTGTTCTCCCATATTTAATGGAAAAATTAGAGATTGATATTGATGAAATGATCAATGTTTTGAACAAGAAATCTGGTCTGCTAGGCCTAACAGGATTGTCTAGTGATATGCGTGATCTTGAAAAGAACTATGAAAAAGAACATATTCGTTTAGCTTATGATATTTTCGTGGACCGCATCCGAAAATACATCGGCGGTTATGTGACAACGATGAATGGTGTTGATGCAATTGTCTTTACTGCTGGTATCGGCGAGAATGACGGACATGTACGTAGTGAAATCATCAAAGGTATGTCTTGGTTTGGTTGTGAAATCGATCCAGCGTTGAATGAATTGCGTGGTGAAGAAGTAGATATCTCTACAAAAGAATCAAAAGTAAGAGTATTAGTGATCCCAACAGATGAGGAACTAATGATTGCCCGTGACGTGGAGCGTCTGCGCGGCTAAGCCAAAGCATTCGTTAGGATAAAAGATGAAACGCATGCAAGAGGGAATTCTTGCATGTGTTTTTTTGCGGAGAAGACCGCAAAATGGTAATTTAACTTCAATTTCCCTTCTTTTTTACAGGATCTTCTTAGGGAATTTTGCTTGGAAAAGTGGTCAAAAGGGAAAAGACTGGCATTTTATTTATTGATTTTCAGGAAAATCCCAATATTTTATTTTCATTCATCTTTATAAGGGACATTACATATGTAAAAAGAAAAAACATTTTTAGATCAGCCTCGTGGGCTGTCGACTTTATTCTTCGCTTTATGTTTAGCTAGAAAATCGATCCGAAACATTTATTGATCGAATAATAAAAACTTGATTTTCCACCTGTGCTTTGACTGAATCGTGAAAGCACAGGTATGAAAATCAAGTTTTTTGTTGCGAAAAAGCGTCCTAGTCAAAGTTGGCCGAGCGGCTGGCGGCTGATCTGCTCCTGCTCAATAACGAGTGCTTCTTGGAAGTGTTGCTGCAAAAAGTAGCGATCATGGCTGACTGCTAGGAGCGTTCCTTGATAGTCTTGCAGCATTTCTTCAATTTCTTCTCGAGCATAGCTGTCGAGGTGATTGGTTGGTTCATCCAAAATCAGGACGTTGATTTTTTCTAAAAAGAGTTTCAGCAACGCCAAACGGATTTTTTCACCACCGGATAAATCTTTGATCCGTTTACCCACATCGCTTTGATAAAAGCCACTTTTGGCTAATTGCCGTCGAGCGACTTCTTCGTTTCCAGTCAATGTGATGGCGTAAGCCAGCAAACGGCTATCGGGATCGGCAAACTGCAGCTGCTGCGGCAAATAACCGATTTGCAAGCTACTACCTAATTTGATGGTGCCACCGTAAGGCTTTTCCTCACCGAGTAATAATTTGAGTAAGGTTGATTTTCCTGCACCATTGTCGCCGATGATGGCTAAATGATCTCCACGATAGACTGCAAAACTGCTTTCTTTGAATAGTACTTGATCAGCGTACTGCTGGTGCAAGTTTTGAATGATGAAAACTTCTTTGCCAGATTTTCCACCATTAGACAAGCTTTGCAGCCGATTTTTCGGGGGAGCTGGCGGTTTGACGAGTGTCAGTTTCGCCAGGCGGCGTTCCAGTTCTTTGGCTTTTTTGAAGAAGGACTCATTGTCTCCTTCATGTGCCCACTGACGAAAACGACGAATCATGACTTTCAACCGCTGGACTTCTTTTTGCTGCAGTTCGTAATTTTTTGTCAGCTCAGCCAAGCGAGCTTCTTTCAAGACTCGAAAACGGCTGTAGTTTCCGGGATACTCAATCAATGCACCTTCTTCCAGTTCCCATGTTTTTGTGGTGACTTGATCGAGAAATTGCCGATCATGAGAAACGACCAGAACCGATTTTTTTGTATTCTGTAAATAGTTTTCCAACCAGCGAATACTGTTAAGATCTAAATGATTGGTCGGTTCATCGAGTAAAAGTAAATCGGCATCGGCTGCTAAAATTTTGGCTAAAGCGACTTTAACTCGTTCGCCTCCGCTAAGTTCTGTTAACCGTGCTTCCTGACGGTGTGGAATCCCTAAGCCTTGCAAGATCGCTGCAATCCGGTCTTCTAATACGTAACCGCCTAGTTCTTCAAAGCGATGCTGCAGCTCACCGTAACGGGTCAGACACTTCTCTAAGTTTGTATCTGGTTCTGTCATCAATGCTTCGTAGCGACTCATTTGCTGTTTGAGGTCCTGTATCTCAGCGGCAGAATGGAGCAAGTAGTGGTTGACGGTTGCTTCGGAAACTGTAAGTTCTTGTTCGACCGTCCCGATCTTTAAGCCTTTTTTGCGACTGATAACACCGCTGTCGACACCTTCTCTGCCGGTCAAGATTTGTAAAAAGGTTGATTTGCCAGTTCCGTTGATACCGACTAAGGCAATTTTTTCACCAGCTTCAATTTGACAGGATAAATCCTCAAATAATGGATTCCCGCCGATTGTTTTTTTAATAGAAATTGCTTGTATGATCATGATCTCTCTCCTTGAGACCACTCAAAAAGGCCATGGTTATCCATGGCCTGTGTTATTTAAACTCAGATTATCATGAGAAAAATACCTTGAGATGGCCATTGATTTTACGTGAATTCAACTGTTTTGGACAAACTTGTCCCGTCAACAGCAACTGTAAAACCAATTGCATGGCTAAATGCGATATGGTATCGTTGGTAATTTTCATTACTTGTTATTTTAGTCATGCGCATCATAGTATTTTCCCTCCTTCGTGTAGTTGTCTTTTTCAGTGTACCTGAAAGTGTCAGAAAGTTCAACTAGCGCTGACATTTACTTAATATTTATCGATGCGTAATTCTGTCAGAGAGCTTTTTTTTATCTGACTGATGGTAATGTCTCGTGGACCACATCATTGTATTCTGAGCTAAACCAGCGTTCAGGCGAAATCATATGGTGTTTGATAAAAAACTTTGTCTACATGACTTCCTTTTGCAATTTGCTTAATACCGTTGCATTAAACAGCTCTTCTCTTTGGAAATCACCAACATCGCGTTCAGGAGTATCGTTGTGGTTACAATGGCAAGCGGTAGCCTTTCATCAATTCTTGAATGATTTACCGAATGTAGCACTTGCCTTCTCGCGGTACCCGAACCCGAAATAAAATTTTAGTTTGGCGATAAAATCGGTATCCGCCATCGATACTTCATATTTTTTCGTATCAGATTCATCGGAAACTTCCACATTGACGAACCAATAAGCTTTGGCATGCTTAGGTCGTTTTAAACCACACCAGGGCGACTAATCGCCCGCCGGTGTTCACTTTTTTTATTTTACTTGAACTCATTGACTGTTTTCCCTTTATTTTAAACATTATAAAGACCAATGAGTGCTTGCCGCGTCTTTTGTTTTTATCACGGTTTTTTGTGCAAAAAAACCTGCCGATAGTTGGCAGGTCGTCTACGTGTTAAGCTTTGGTGTGGTCTTTAGCTGGCAATTGGTTTTCTAAATCAGTTCGGACAACAAGCACATCGCAAGCTGCGTTTCTAATAACATATTCAGAAACAGAACCAATAAATAAACGTTCTACAGCATTCAATCCTG
Organism: Enterococcus sp. E4-223; assembly: GCF_035727065.1. NCBI lineage: Bacteria > Bacillati > Bacillota > Bacilli > Lactobacillales > Enterococcaceae > Enterococcus > Enterococcus sp. E4-223. The sequence continues at coordinate 23,400 of NZ_JAPMLH010000004.1, forward strand.
TGGCTCCTAACATAATCAAATCTACTTGATTATCTTCTGGGATTTCTCTGGCGATAATTTGTTTTGGTGAGCCATATTCTACGACAGAGGTTACATTATTCAAGCCAGCTTTCTTCGCATTGCTTTCATAATCTGCCAATGTTTGCTTTGCCATTTCAGTAGCTTGTTCTGCAAGCATTCCATCAAAGGATGAAACGGTTTGGAAAGAACGTGTGTCAATGACATGTGCTAATAGAAGTTCTCCGTTATTTCGGATAGCTACATTGACCGCCTTTTTAAAAGCTAATTCAGCTTCATCAGAACCATCTACGGCAACCATGATTTTTTTGTATTGTTGTAACATAAGCATTCACTCCTCAAGTCAATCGTATTGTACTCTTTTATTGTAGAACACTTTAGGGAAAAAGAGAATTATTTACTGCTTTGGTTCAGCAATTTTTTTTGCAAATCGGATACTGAAGGTGGCAGAAACAATAATTACGATCAGTAAAAAGACCAAGGCAATAAAGCGTTGATTGAAAAAAGCTGTTAAAATACCCATTACGCCTAAAACAGCATATGCAGCTCCGTAAAATTGTAGGAATCCTTGATTTTTATCATTTTTGTTGATCAATACAAAAAAGATATCCTGTTTATTAAATAAATAATAGCTAACGAATAATAATACTAAAGTGGCGATAATCATTAAAATCCCAATCATGAACAAATCCTCCAAAATAAGCAACAAATAGAAAAAGCAATTTGCCAAGAGCAAATTGCTTTATTCTTTAAAAGATGGTAATCTCCGTTAATGCCGTTGTTTGTCCTGTAGTATTGATCCCGCGAATTCAAGCAGGTGGGTCCCATGGTCGTAGCTTCGAACTACCAAATGATAAGGCATGTTACCAGCAGTGACACAAGACGGGTCCCAAGATATCAATAAAAATGTTCGGTCAACACACAAAGAGGACAATTCGAACATCACAGATTTCCCACCTCTATAGTAGCATATGAATTTAAAAAGAGCAATGAGAGAGCTCGCAGAAACAGAACCGTTTTCTTGTCTAGTTTTTTGGAGGATGCTTTTTCCACTCTTTTATACGGTAATACTGTTGACCCAGAGCCTGTTCATATTTCCCTGTATCTTTTGGCTGATAATACTGAGCATTCTTCAGTTTATCTGGTAAATATTGCTGATTGACCCAAGCCTGATCAAAATGATGAGGATACTGATAACCCACGCCACGGTTGAGGGATTTCGCACCTTTGTAATGGCTATCTCTCAAATGATCAGGAACATCTCCAGCTTTGCCCTCTCGAATATCAGCAAGTGCTGCATCTAATGCCATGTAGGCAGAATTGGATTTTGGCGACAAGCAAAGATCGACGACGACGTCTGCTAGTGGGATACGTGCCTCAGGCAATCCCAATTTTTCAGCAGCTAATACAGCGTTCACTGTACGAGCCGCAGCAGCAGGATTACCTAAACCTATATCTTCATAACCGATAACCATCAGACGCCGGCAAATACTTGCCAGATCACCTGCCTCAACTAAACGGGCGAGATAATGAAGTGCAGCATCCACATCACTTCCACGAATCGATTTTTGAAAAGCCGAAATAACGTCATAATGAGCATCTCCATTTTTGTCATGGGTAAGAGCTTTTCTTTGGACACATTCTTCAATGATCGACAGTGTAAGATGAATCCTTCCTTCTTTATCTGAAGGAGTCGATAGTGTAGCCAGTTCCAGCCCATTCAATGCACTCCGCAAATCGCCGTTCGTTGCACGCGAAAGGTGAAGAAGAGCATCTTCGTCTAACTGGATTGCTTGTTGTCCAAGGCCGCGTTCTTTATCCCTTAAAGCATGTTCGACTGCCAACTGGATGTCTTGTTCTGTTAATGGTTTGACTTCAAAGATCTGTGTACGGCTGCGGATCGCTGGATTGATGGTAATATAAGGATTCTCAGTAGTCGCTCCGATCAAGATGATTCGGCCACTTTCTAAATGAGGAAGCAGAAAATCCTGTTTTGTTTTATCTAATCGGTGTACTTCATCCAATAAGAGGATCACTGTACCACTCATTTTTGCTTCTTCCGCTACAACTTGTAGATCCTTTTTTGAATCTGTAGCGGCGTTTAGCATGCGAAATGCATAGTTAGTAGAGCCGGCGATCGCACTTGCGATACTCGTTTTTCCAGTACCAGGAGGTCCATATAGAATCATGGAAGAGAGCATGCGAGCATCGACCATGCGGCGTATGATTTTTCCTTCCCCGACTAGATGCTGCTGACCAACGACTTCATCGATCGTTCGAGGTCTCATGCGATAAGCCAATGGCTGTTGCATAGGATTTTCCTCCTTCTTGTTTTTACGTCCCTTAATTATATCATATTTAGCAAGATGCCTAGAAAGAACAGCCTTCTGTTGTTTTGTTTTCATAGCTTATCCAACTAATATTGTGTATGATAAAGTAGGTGAGAAAAATGACGGATAAACAAAAGATAGATGAATTTTTTTGGAATAAAACGACGCCAGAAGTGGCACGGGATTTATTGGGGATGTATTTGGAGCATGACACACCAGAAGGAAGATTAGCTGGATATATTGTAGACGCGGAAGCATACCTAGGTCCAGAAGACGAGGCTGCCCATAGCTATGGTTTAAGAAGAACACCGCGTGTGCGGGCAATGTATGAAAAACCAGGTACGATCTACCTTTACACGATGCATACTCATCGGATTTTGAACATCATTACTCAGCCAGAAGGGATTCCTCAAGGAGTAATGATACGTGCAATCGAACCCGCCGCAATGATTGATCAAATGAGTAAAAATCGTGGCGGAAAAACTGGTCCAGATATCAGCAACGGTCCGGGAAAATTAGTGGAAGCATTAGCAATTCCTCAAGAACTTTACGGTCAGTCTATAGCAGATAGTTCGTTACGCTTAGTTTTTGAGAAAAAAAAGACACCAAAAAAGATCAATGCTTTGCCTAGAATCGGTATCCCAAACAAAGGTGTATGGACAGAAAAGCCGTTGCGTTTTGTTGTGTCGGGAAATCCTTATATCTCTTTACAAAGAAAAAACCAAATCGAGAAAGATTGGGGTTGGAGGAAAGAAAATGAAAAAGAAGGATCTATTAACATACTTAGATGAAATAATTGAAAAACAAGTGACAGACTATGATGTAGCTTTAGATTGGGATACAAAAAATCATACGATCGAGATCGTTGTTCGCTTGTTTGCAGAAAATAAAGCACAATTTGAGATTGATGATGCAGAAGGGATCGTTTCGCAAGAACCAATTATCGAATTTGAAGACGGCGTACTTCTTTTTAATCCTCAGAAATCTGTTTTTGATGAACGCAATTATCTAGCAGTAATCCCTTATGAAGGAAAAAAAGGGTTGGCAAAATCAGTAGCTGATTCTTTAGTGGAATATCTAAATGAAGTATTAGCTCAAGGGCAAAGCGATTTGCTTGATTTTTTGGATGAAGACGATGACGAAGCTGTATTCGAGCTTCACTGGGATAATCAGCAACTAGCAGAATTAGTAGAAGTAAAACAGCAAAATGAAGCAGATACTTATTTACCGTACCCAAGTTATTAAGGAGTGACAGATATGAAATGGAATGAAGTAAAAGTAGAAACTGAAAGTGAAGCAGTCGAAGCAGTTGCTAATATTTTGATGGAGGCAGGGGCGAGTGGTGTCGCGATTGAAGATTCTTTAGATGTTGAACATTTTCAGTCGGATCAATATGGTGAGATTTTAGATAAAAATGATTTTACATCGCTGAAAGAAGGCGCACTAGTCATGGCTTATTTTCCGGAAACGACTTTCTTACCGGAAATCTTGCCTTTTATCAAAGATCGTATCACACAATTACCTGAGTTTGGTCTAGCTATTGGAAAAAATAAAGTAACAGTTAGTGAAGTAGAGGAAAGCAACTGGGCAACAGCCTGGAAGAAATACTATCATCCGGTGCGTATTACGCGAATGCTGACGGTTGCGCCAAGCTGGGAAAACTACCAGACAGAAGATCCTCTAGAAAAAATTATCACACTAGATCCTGGTATGGCATTTGGCACAGGCACTCATCCCACGACTTCCTTGACATTGACAGCACTAGAAACAGTCTTGCGTGGTGGTGAAACATTGCTAGATGTGGGAACTGGGTCGGGCGTGCTAAGTATTGCAGCAAAATATCTTGGTGCAAAAGATGTCTATGCCTTTGATTTAGACGAAGTAGCCGTTCGTTCGGCGAAAGAAAATATGGATATGAATGAAATAGCCAAAGATGTCCATGTATCAGCTAACGATCTTTTGACAGGAATCGAGATTGAAAGTGATGTAATCGTTGCGAACATTTTAGCAGATATCATCTTATTGATGATCCCAGATGCTTGGCGTTTACTGAAGCAAACAGGCACGCTGATCGTTTCAGGAATCATTGAAGAGAAGAAGCAAATGGTTCTGGATGCCATGTTAGAACAAGGGTTTATCTTGGATCAAATTTTCCAGCAAAAAGACTGGTATGCAATTATTTTGAAAAAACCAGAGGTGGAATAGATGCAGCGGTATTTTTTAAAAGAATCATATGAATCAAAAGACTATTTTGTTTTAGAAGGGGAAAACTATCACCACATTGTACGGGTTATGAGGATGGAACCCGAGGATGAAGTTTTTTTGGCATTCAATGATCAAATAGCCATTGTTGCAGAAATCACGGAGATTACTGAAGAGGCTGTTTATCTGAAAGAAATTAAAAAAGAAGAAAATCAAAAGGAACTGCCAAGTTCGATTACCATAGCGAGTGGCTATCCTAAAGGGGAAAAGCTGGATTGGATCGTTCAGAAATCCACTGAATTAGGAGCGCAAGCTTTTCTTGGTTTCCCGGCATCAGCCTCTGTCGTTAAATGGGATGCAAAAAAACGTATGAAACGACAACAACGGCTTGAAAAGATTGCTCAAGAGGCAGCGGAACAATCCCATCGGCAGATCGTGCCATCAGTAGAGTTATTGGAAACGAAACAAGATTTATTTGAGCGGCTAGATGATTATGACGTGGTCTTGGTTGCTTATGAGGAATCAGCAAAGCAAGGCGAAAAATCAAATGCAGCCAAAATTCTTAGTGAAACAAAACCAGATAGTCGAATCTTAGCTGTCTTTGGACCAGAAGGTGGATTATCCCGCGATGAAGTCGATTATTTTGTAGAACACAAAGGGATACTTTGTGGATTAGGACCAAGAATCCTTCGTACAGAAACAGCACCTCTTTATTTATTAAGTGCTGCTAGCTATCAATGGGAATTAATGAATCCTTCTTTCAGCTAACGTTCTTCATTAATAAAAGAGTATCGACAGAAAGAATTGAAAAAATAGTCAACAATTTGTATAATAGAAACAATTATTTATACAATGGATACGAAAAATCGTTTGAAAAAGCTTTTAAAAAGCGAACATTTCCGTAAAAAAACGTATAACTGCACGGATTTTGGGACAATTATCAAACAGATATTTGTCCCGATTCCCGTTTTACCGAAAAAAGAAAGGGGGATCGATTCCTGTGACAAAAGAAGAAATTTTAACGGGACCCGGTGTCATAAAGCTCGTTAGTCAATACATGGGTCCCGAACATGTAGCATTTGTTGAGAAAGCATGCGAATACGCGACTGCTGCACATGACGGACAGTTTAGAAAATCAGGCGAACCCTACATTATTCATCCTATCCAAGTCGCAGGTATATTAGCAGATTTAAAAATGGATCCCCATACAGTGGCTACAGGCTTCTTACATGATGTTGTTGAAGATACAGAAATCACTTTAGAAGATCTGAGAGAAGAATTTGGCGATGACGTTGCTATGCTAGTGGACGGCGTAACCAAATTAGGGAAAATAAAATATAAATCCCACGAAGAGCAGCTAGCAGAAAACCACCGAAAGATGCTGCTAGCAATGGCTCAAGATTTACGAGTTATCATGGTCAAATTAGCTGATAGACTACATAACATGCGTACGTTGAAGCACCTGCGAGAAGATAAGCAAAGAAGGATCGCTCAGGAAACTTTAGAAATCTATGCGCCTCTTGCACATCGTCTAGGGATCAGCCGGATCAAATGGGAATTAGAAGATACAGCACTTCGTTATCTAAATCCAAAACAGTATTACCGTATCGTCCACTTGATGCAGACGAAGAGAGAAGAACGTGAAAAATACGTAAGTGGTACTGTTGAAGATATTCGAATAGCAACAGAAGAGCTGGGGATTTTTGCAGAAATCTATGGACGGCCAAAACACATTTATTCAATCTATCGTAAAATGAAAGATCAGAAAAAGCAGTTCAACGAAATTTATGACTTGCTAGCTATTCGAGTGATCGTAGATTCAATCAAGGATTGTTATGCTGTATTAGGAGCAATCCACACAAAATGGAAACCAATGCCCGGCAGATTTAAGGATTATATTGCCATGCCAAAAGCTAATATGTACCAATCTTTGCATACTACCGTGATCGGTCCGGCAGGAAATCCGGTAGAAATTCAAATCCGAACACAGGAAATGCATGAAATCGCTGAATTCGGGGTTGCTGCACACTGGGCCTATAAAGAAGGAAAAAATGAAAAAGTAGAACCAGATGGTATGACGAAACAATTAAGCTGGTTCCATGAGATACTCGAACTTCAAGACGAAAGCTATGATGCTTCTGAATTTATGGAAGGCGTAAAAGGAGATATCTTTAGTGATAAAGTCTACGTCTTCACACCAAAGGGAGACGTTACTGAGTTACCAAAAGGATCCGGACCATTGGACTTTGCATACAGTATCCATACGGATATCGGTAACAAAACCACTGGTGCAAAAGTAAATGGCAAAATGGTGCAGCTTGATTACAAATTGAAAAACGGAGATATCATTGAGATCATGACTTCTCCAAATTCATTTGGCCCAAGTCGCGACTGGTTGAAATTAGTTGCTACTAGCAAAGCAAGAAATAAGATCAAACGTTTCTTCAAAGCCCAAGATCGAGAAGAAAATGTGATCAAAGGCCACGAATCCGTGGTCAAATGTATTACAGATCTAGGATTTACGCCTAAAGATATTTTGACGAAGAACAAACTGCAAGAAGCACTCGATCGTTTTAATTATCAAACAGAAGATGATCTCTATGCAGCTGTAGGGTATGGAGAAGTTAGCCCCTTGACGATGGCCAATCGTCTGACTGAAAAAGAACGTAAAGAACAAAAAATCGAGCAGCAAAAGCAAGAAGCAGAAGAAATCATGAATCAGCCGAAAAAAGAACCTGACAAAATGAAAGTACGTCATGAAGGTGGCGTTGTCATTCAAGGGGTAGAAAACTTACTAATTCGTATTAGTCGCTGCTGTAATCCGATTCCTGGTGATGATATCGTTGGTTATATCACTAAAGGCAGAGGGATATCCATTCATCGTCGAGATTGTCCGAATGTTCAGCCTGACAAACCAAATGTAGCAGAACGTTTGATTGAAGTCGAATGGGAAGATACATCGAATACACGAAAAGAGTATGATGCAGATTTGGAAATTTACGGCTATAATCGTTCAGGCTTATTGAATGATGTACTTCAAACAGTCAATGCGCTAACGAAAAATCTCAACAGCGTTGAAGCACGGACGAATAAAGATAAAATGGCGACGATCCATTTGACGGTTGGTATCCAGAATTTATCCCACCTAAAGAGTATCGTGGATAAAATCAAAGCAGTACCTGATGTCTACAGTGTACGCCGGACGAATGGATAGGAGGACAGATATGAGAGCAGTTGTTCAACGGGTAAGTAAAGCTGCTGTGTCAGTCGATCAGCAAGAAATTGGAAAAATTGGCTACGGCCTACTTGTTTTATTAGGCATTCATGAAACCGATACGCAAAAAGACGTGGACTATCTGGTAAAAAAAATTGCACAAATGCGTATTTTTGAAGATGAACAAGGAAAAATGAATATTAGTGTAGAAGATGTGGGAGGACAAATTTTAAGTATCTCTCAATTCACACTGTTTGCGGATACGAAAAAAGGAAATCGACCAAGCTTTGTGGAAGCCGCACGACCAGAAACAGCTATTCCTTTATACGAATCATTCAATGAAGGAATCAGAAGTCGCGGCATCACAGTCGCTACCGGACAATTCGGAGCAGATATGTCGGTTTCTCTCGTCAATGATGGACCTGTAACGATCATTATTGATTCTAAAAACAAATAAAGTAATCTGGTTTTCACTAGTAAAAACTATGAAACACGTCGCTTAAGTTAGACTGATAAACTCTAACTTAAGTGGCTTTTTTGTCTGCAAAAAGCGCTTCTTTTGTCAGCAGTCGGAAAAAAAGTTAAGCTTAAATTATACAAGTTATTTTTTATAGGAGGTTGCTGAAGATGAAAGAAGTACCAGTAGTAGATATCAAAATCACAGATTTAAAAAAATTGTATCAAAAAGGATACAACATGTTGGAGGAGTTACGCCATGAAGCGGACGCTCCCGTCGTCAAAGCAAAGATTTTCAATAAAGAAGCTATCACGATCTACGGATCATCAGCAGCAAAAGTATTTTATGATCCAAGGAATTTCAAACGAAAAGGTGCTATGCCAAAATTAGTATTGAAGACACTTTTTGGTCAAGGTGGAGTACAGACTTTGGATGGAGCTGCTCATCACCATCGGAAAAATATTTTTATGGATCTAATGACACCAGAAAGAATGGAAGATTATCATCGTATCTTAGATAAGAATCTGACACAAGCACTTGAAGCACAGCATGGTCAATTTGAACTATTTGATTTAAGTAAGATGGTTTTCTTTACATCTATTTGCGAGTGGGCAGGTATCAATTTATCAGCGATTTCTAAAGATGAGGTCGAAAAATTAGCAGAATATCAAATCTCTATGATCAGCGGAACGTTTACTTCTCCGATTGATCACATAAAAGGTGTCGAAAATCGCAAAAAATCAGAAAAATGGGCGCAAGGCTTGATTGAAGAAGCTCGACAAAATCCTGTGGCTGGAAAAGAAAATGTGGCATTATATGCTTTTGCCAATGCCACAGATTTAGATGGTCAGCTTTTACCTCTGGAAGTGGCAGCTGTTGAATTATTGAACATCATCCGTCCAACGGTTGCTCTAACTGTGTGGGCGGCATTGATGGGACATGCACTTTTCAGTAGACCAGATTTGTATCAGCAATTAAAAAATGACTTTTCGACGTTACAAGATCCGTTTATTCAAGAAATGAGACGCTATTATCCTTTCTTCCCAATGCTACCTGCGATTTCGCTGAAAGAAGTAGAAGTAGATGGTTATCGTATACCAGAAGGCAGTTGGGTTATTTTAGATTTATATGGAACAGACCATGATGAACGAACAGTTGAAGCGCCAGATTCCTTTATGATCAAACGGTATGTAGGGAAAGCAAAAGATATTTCCTATAAAGAAGAATATGAGATGATTGCACAAGGCGGGGGAGATTTTCGACAAATGCATCGCTGTGCAGGAGAATGGATCACTCTTCATAGTCTACGTGTGTTTTCCGATCAGCTAGTAAATAAGTTTGAGTTCTCTGTACCTGAACAAGATTGGACGATTCCGTTCAATCAGTTTCCAACTTATCCGAATAGCCGAGCGCTACTTTACAAGAATTAGATTAGCATAAACTTATCGAAAAAAAGGAAGATCAAACAGTGCTGATCTTCCTTTTTTCATATTACTATAAATTGATAAAGTCAATTGATCAAAATCCGCGAAATGCTTCATCAATGGTTTGATAATCTTCATTGGATAAATGCAAATCTAAAGCTTGGACATTGTCAGATACTTGCTCTGGACGCTTAGCTCCAGGTATAACTACAGACACTCGTGGATTCTTCATGTACCAAGCTAAAACAAGTTGCGCAGGAGTGGCTTGGTATCTTTTAGCGATGGGGCGAAGTACATCGACAGCGGTTAAAATTTCTCTGAAACGTTCTCCTTGGAAATCTGGGTTTCTTTTTCGAGGATCTCCTTCACCAAATTGTTTTTCCTCACCAAGTTCATATTTTCCTGTCAGCAAACCGGAAGCAAGAGGAAAATAGGGAACAAAACTGATTTTGTTTTTTTCAAGATAAGGGAATAATTCTTTTTCAGCCTGCCGATGGATCAAACTGTATTTATCTTCTACTACATCGACATATCCATCTGCATTCGCTTCTTTCAATTGTTCTAACGTGAAGTTTGACACACCGACTGCTCGGATTTTTCCTGCTTCTTTTAATTCATGCAATGTAGCAACTGATTCATTTTTTGGTGTGCTTTCGTCCGGAAAGTGGATATAAAAAATGTCGATGTAATCAGTTTGCAGACGTTTTAGTGCATCTTCCACCGATTGTTTGAGAAACTCAGGAGAATTATCAAATGTTCGCCCTTTATTTGGTACATGAGCAGCTTTTGTAGCGATGACGACACGTGAGCGATCATATTCTTTTTCCTTCAGTACCTCGCCAATCAGTTCTTCGGAACGGCCGTTTCCGTAAGCATAAGCGGTATCGATCAAATTGATCCCGCTATTCAAAGCTGTACGAACTACTTGTTTTCCTGTCTCATCTTCCAAACCGCCAAAAAGATTATGTCCTCCAACGGCATTTGCTCCTAATCCAAGCTGTTCTGCGTAGACTTGTGAATGTCCGATTCTTATTTCTGCCATAGCTGATTCCTCCTTTTTGTCTAGTCTAAAACAAAATACCAAAAAGCTGAACTAAAACGTTTTTGTGAGGGGAAATAGTCAGATATCTCTTGACTTTGAGACTGGTTTTTAGTAGGTTATAAGTAATATCGAATGTCAATGAAAGAGCGAGTAAGTTTTTGAAACTTTACAAGAGAGGATCATCGAGGCTGAAAATGATCTAAAGTTTCATTAGCCTAAAGACACTCTGGAGATGGACGAGTGAAAAGCCGTCCCGCGTACGAGCGTTATTCGTAAGAGGAAAGAGAAATCTTTCAAAATTAGGTGGTACCGTGTATGAATTTCATTCACCCTTGTTCATGATGAACAAGGGTGATTTTTTTATTTACATAGCTAAGAAAGGGAGAGAAAACTATGAGTTTCCAAAGACCAAAAGGAACAAATGATATTTTGCCAGGCGAATCAGAAAAATGGCAGTTTGTCGAAGAAACAGCACGTTTATTATTCAGAGATTATCAGTATAATGAAATGCGTACACCGATTTTTGAACACTATGAAGTGATATCCCGAAGTGTAGGGGATACAACGGATATCGTTTCAAAAGAGATGTATGATTTTTATGACAAAGGGGAACGCCATGTGACGCTTCGACCAGAAGGTACAGCACCAATCGTTCGTTCTTTTGTTGAGCATAAATTGTTCGGCCCAGAGTATGCGAAACCGTTCAAAACTTTTTATATGGGACCAATGTTTCGCTACGAACGCCCTCAAAAAGGACGGTTACGTCAATTCCATCAAATCGGAGTAGAAGCATTTGGATCAGAAAACCCTGCAACTGATGTGGAGAGCATGGTGATGGCACTTGATTTCTTCAAACAGTTGGGGATCACGCAAATCCGGCTAGTCATCAATTCATTAGGTGATAAAGAAACGCGTCAAGCCTATCGTCAAGCGTTGATCGACTATCTTTTACCTTTTGAATCAGAGCTGAGTGAAGACTCTAAACGCCGCCTTCATGAAAATCCATTACGCGTATTGGACAGTAAAGACAAACGAGATCAAAAATTTGTGGCAGAAGCTCCATCTATCTTAGATTATCTAAGCGAGCCTGCTCAAAAACATTTTGATACCGTTGTTTCCATGCTGGATGCATTGGCTGTTCCTTATGAAATCGACAGTAATATGGTTCGCGGACTAGATTATTACACACATACGATTTTTGAAATCATGAGTGACGCACCAAAAATGGGGGCACAAGCAACGATTTGCGCAGGCGGACGTTATGACAATCTAGTGGAAGAACTAGGTGGTCCTTCAACACCTGGCTTCGGATTTGCAATGGGTATCGAGCGATTACTCTTGACTATGGAGGCAGAGGAAGTAGTTATCCCTGCATTTAATGAGTTGGATGCTTACGTGGTCGCACTCGGAGACGAAACAAATATCGAAGCATTGAAAGTGGTCCAAGCGATTCGAAACTTTGGTTTTTCAGCTGACCGCGACTTCATGAACCGTAAAGCAAAAGCGCAATTTAAGACAGCAGATAAAGCGAATGCCAAATTAGTATTGGTGATCGGTGAAGATGAGCTTGCTAGTCAAACGATTAATGTCAAAGCAATGGCAAGCCGAAAAGAAAAAAGTTTTCCATTAGAAGAGATATATGAACATTTTGATGAAGTCTATGATGAAATGACTTTATTCGAGTAGGAGGAAAAAAATAAATGGCACAAAGAACGATCTATTGCGGATTAGTTTCCGAACAACAATTAGAACAAACAGTTACATTAAAAGGATGGGTACAAAAAAGACGAGACCTTGGGGGAGTAATCTTTATCGACCTACGTGATCGTGAAGGAATCGTTCAAATCGTCTTTAATCCTGAAATCAACAAAGAAGCATGGGAAATCGCGGATAAATGTCGCAGTGAATACGTGATCGAAGTGACTGGGGAAGTTAGAAGACGCGGAGAAAATGCAGTAAATCCTAAAATGGCCACTGGTGAATTCGAAGTGATTGCAAGTGAAATCGTGATTTTGAATCAAGCAAAAACCCCGCCATTTCAAATTGAAGATGATCAAGCAATCAGTGACGAAATACGTTTGAAATATCGTTATTTGGATCTGCGTCGTCCAAAAATGACTAAAAACATCAAATTAAGAAATGCGACAACAAAAGCGATTCGTCATTATTTAGATGATAATGACTTTCTCGATATCGAAACACCTTACCTAGGGAAATCTACACCAGAAGGCGCAAGAGACTACCTAGTTCCTTCACGTGTCCATGCTGGACATTTCTATGCGTTGCCGCAATCTCCTCAATTGTTTAAACAATTGCTGATGAATGCTGGATTCGACCGTTATTATCAAATCGTTCGTTGTTTCCGCGATGAAGATTTACGTGGAGACCGTCAGCCTGAATTTACGCAAGTAGATATTGAAACAACGTTCTTAACAGCAGAAGAAATCCAAACTTACACAGAGGGATTGATTGCGAAGGTAATGAAAGAAGTTCGCGGTATCGAAGTCACATTGCCATTTCCTCGTATGACCTATGATGAAGCAATGGCTCGCTACGGCAGCGACAAACCGGATACACGTTTTGACATGGAATTGATCGATCTAAGCGATACAGTCAAAGAAGTAGAATTCAAAGTCTTCCAAATGGCTCTTGAAAACGGCGGTGTCGTGAAAGCATTGAATGCTAAAGGCGCTGCAGATCGCTACTCACGAAAAGACATGGATCAGTTAGGTCAATATGTAGGACAATTCGGAGCTAAGGGGCTTGCATGGCTGAAAGTAGAAGAAGACGGATTGAAAGGTCCAATTGCTAAATTCATGGGAGAAGCAACAGAAGCAATCATTAAAGCAACAGATGCAAAACCAGGTGACTTGCTGATGTTTGGCGCAGATAAAAGTGAAATCGTCGCTGCTGCATTAGGTGCTATCCGGACACGTTTAGGAAAAGAATTAGGACTAATTGATGAATCGAAATTCAATTTCTTATGGGTAACTGATTGGCCACAATTTGAATTTTCAGAAGAAGAAGGTCGATATGTCTCTGCTCACCATCCATTCACGATGCCAAAAGAAGAAGATATCCCGTTATTGGCTGAAGACCCTGCAAAAGTCTATGCAGAAGCTTATGATATCGTCTTGAACGGTTATGAACTAGGCGGAGGTTCTATCCGTATTCATACTCGTGAGCTTCAAGAAAAAGTACTAGAAACTCTAGGCTTTACAAAAGAACAAATGGAAGAACAATTTGGTTTCTTGTTAACAGCTTTAGATTACGGATTCCCTCCACATGGCGGTATTGCATTAGGATTGGACCGTTTTGCAATGTTATTAGCCGGAGAAGATAATATTCGTGAAGTCATTGCCTTTCCTAAAAACGGAAAAGCAGCCGATGTGATGAGTGATGCACCAAGTATGGTTTCGCCTTTACAATTGTTCGAATTGAATATTGATGTAACGAATATAGAAGAATAGCCGATAAAAAGGTAAAAAGGATTTGTCGAATACGCTTCTTTTGACAACCTTGATTTAATTGAAAAACACTTTATAATGAAGCCATAACATATAAAGCGGGGCTTTTCCATGAAAAAAACATTCGAAAATTGGGCTTATCATGATTACACGACCAAGCTTTCGGTATCTATCGTTTATGCGTTGATCGCATCAGTCGCATTGAATTTCTTTTATCAGCCAGGACATATTTATTCAAGTGGTATTACTGGTCTAGCTCAGATTTTGACGACTTTGTCAAAATCACTGATAGGATTCGAAGTACCGGTATCAACAACTTTGTATTTACTGAATATACCTTTGTTTGTATTGGCGTGGTTAAAAATCGGGAAGAAGTTTACAATTTTCACTTTTATCACAGTCACTTTGACCTCCCTTTGTATCCATATTTTACCGGAAACAGTCCTATCTACCGATCCAATCATCTGTGCGTTGTTTGGGGGGGCTGTGATGGGACTAGGTATTGGGCTAGCGTTGAGAAACGGCCTATCATCGGGCGGTCTAGATATCGTGAGTATCACGATTCGTAAAAAAACAGGAAAGTCGATTGGTTCTATTTCGATCTACTTCAATGCATTGATCGTTTTTGTTGCCGGAATTCTATTTGGCTGGCAATATATGTTTTACAGTACGTTGTCTATTTTCGTCAGTGGAAAAGTAACTGATGTCGTTTATACTAAACAAAAGAAGATGCAGGTAATGATCGTAACGAAACATCCAGAAAAAGTAGTAAATGAAATCCAAAACTGTATGCGTAGAGGGATCACGATCATCAATGAAGCAGAAGGTGCTTATAAGCATGATAAGCAGACAGTATTGATGACGATCGTTACACGATACGAACTGCCTCTACTTAGAGAAGCAATGAAAGCTTCTGATCCACAAGCTTTTGTAAGTATTGCAGAAAACGTCCAGATACTTGGTCGTTTCTATGAGGATGGCATTTAAATCGAGTTTGACAAAAATTCATGAAATACTGCTGTAGACAGACGTTCGTTTGTCTGCAGTTTTTTTCTACCATAGTAGAATCAGCAAAGAAAAACTGCTTTTTTATTTGAAATTTTCTTAAAGTTGAAAAAAAGCATGTTTATTTTTTTAAATTTATGGGATGATAGAAAAAAATAGTAGAGAAAGGACACGATTCTACTTGCTATTTTCACTTAATACCCGTATATTACGAATGAAAAAAGTTTATGAAAAGTTGGAATATTGAATGGAAAAACAAAAAAGGTTAAAAAACAGCCGCTACATCACTGGGTTTGATGGGCTCCGTTCATTAGCTGTGGTGGGTGTTATCTTCTATCACCTTCTGCCAACTAGTATGAAAGGCGGCTATTTGGGCGTTCCGATTTTTTTCGTCGTATCTGGTTATTTGATCACGGATCTGCTGCGGCAGGAATGGGAACAAAATGGAAAAATCAATATTTGGCAATTTTATGTCAGA
This sequence comes from Enterococcus sp. E4-223, assembly GCF_035727065.1. NCBI lineage: Bacteria > Bacillati > Bacillota > Bacilli > Lactobacillales > Enterococcaceae > Enterococcus > Enterococcus sp. E4-223. Next base: position 39,037 of record NZ_JAPMLH010000004.1, read on the forward strand.
AGAATGAAGAGACTCTATCCGGCACTTGTTTTTATGCTTGTGACAGCTTCGGCTTATATCACTTTGTTTCAGCGAGGGCTGTTAAACAATCTTCGAGGAGTTGTGGTCAGCAGCTTACTGTATGTCAACAACTGGTGGCAAATCAATAACGGTTTATCTTATTTCGATCGATTTGCTAATGAGTCACCGTTTACGCATATCTGGTCTTTAGCAGTAGAAGGTCAAAACTATTTGGTTTGGCCGATCTTATTTGTATTGTTGATGGTATTTGTTCGTAAAAGAAAATGGATCTTTTATACTGTGTTAGGTACATCCTTCCTCTCCGCCATCTTGATGATGATCTTGTATACACCAGGAGGCGATCCAACCCGTGTTTATTACGGTACCGACACTCGTCTGTTTTCTATATGGTTGGGAAGTGCGCTTGCGTTTGTTTGGCCAAGTACGCGTTTAAAGAAAAACATCCCGAAACAAGCGAAAAATATTCTGAATATCGCTGGAGGAATCTCGCTTTTGGCACTGATTCTTTGCTTCTTCTTTTTAGATGATCATTACAATTTCATCTATTACGGAGGAATGCTCCTAGTGAGTCTGTTATGCGTAGTGCTAGTTGCAGTGACAGCACACCCTGGAGCAAGTTTGAATCGATGGCTGACAAATCCAGTATTTACTTGGATTGGTAAACGAAGCTATGGCATTTATCTGTATCAGTTTCCAGTTATGATTTTTTATGAAGCAAAGGTGACTGATATTGCCGATCATGTTTTGTTGCATACTTTAGTGGAAATCACATTGATTCTAATCATCAGTGAACTTTCTTATCGATATGTGGAGCGTCCGCTAGCACGTTTTGATTATGGTCGTACATTCCAAGTGATGAAAGGATGGTTCAGCAAACCGATCATCAGTAAGAGCAAACCATGGGTTGTTCCAGGCACATTACTTGTAGCAATTGCACTCGTTGGTTTCGTTACGGCACCGAAAAACGCTGTAACAGCCGATCAAAAACAACTGCAGGCAAAAATCGCTGAAAGTAAAAAATTAGCAGAAGAAACCAGAAACAATTCAGAAAACACCACTAGTTCGGTTGACCAAGCGATCCTTGATAAGTACGAGTTGTCCAAGGCACAAGGGAATAAGGCACAAAAATTAGAACTAACAGCATTTGGTGATTCAGTTATGTTGGATGCTGCAACGGATCTACAAGAACTTTATCCAAAAGTAGTGGTAGATGGAGATGTCGGACGACAATTATATGCCAGTGTACCTTACATTGAAAAATTAAAGGAACAAGATTTGTTGAAAGACACTGTTCTGATTGGACTAGGAACGAATGGCTCATTCTCGGAAGCTCAGTTTGATAGTGTGATGGATGCAATCGGTGATCGAAAAGTATACTGGGTCAATGTCCGAGTACCGACGAAGCGCTGGCAAAATGACGTGAATGCGATGCTTGAACAGATGACGAAAAAATACGACAATATGACGCTGATTGATTGGTACAGCTACAGTAATGACCATAGTGACTGGTTTTATGATGATCAAGTCCATCCAAATCCTGAAGGGATGACACATTACATTCACTTAGTCAGCGAAGCCTTGCTAGGAGGAAGTTCAAGTACGAACAGCAGTGAGACAAACGTGACAGAATGATAGCTACAAAAAACTTCAGGCAAAAACATTTGTTTTTGCCTGAAGTTTTTTTATATTTATCGTGTTTTTAACATTCATATAGATTCAGGAAGCAAAACGGTTGAGTGTGTCTGTAAATAACGTTCTTTTTGTTTTCGGGTGAGTTTTTTGAATGCAGCTTCTGCTTTTGTTGCTTCGCTTCTTGAAGAAAATACTTCTGCATGGATCATCTTAACAGGTCTTCTTTTTTGAAGACGAGTATATTTAGCACCAGTACCATTGTTATGTTCCTCTAATCGTCTAGAAAGATCGGTTGTATATCCACCATAAAATGTCTGATCTTTACAGAATAACACGTAAAAATAATGTTCATTTGCCATAGAGCATCTCACGAATCTCTACAGTGTATTCTCCATCCATATTGTAAGTGATCAATGGTGGAGCGACTTTGAATCCGTCTAATTTGCCTTCTTTGATTCCTTCAACTAACAAAATATTTGCCTCTTTTCCAGGTTTTGGGTAAACAAATTGGATCCTTTTAGGTGCAATTCGATAGTCTTGCATGACCTGAATGATTTCTAAGAACCGATCAGGACGATGGACCATAGTAAAGCGTCCATTTGTTTTTAGTAGCTTACTTGAAATATCGATCACTTCTTCTAACGTCGTATGGATCTCATGACGGGCGATTGCCAGGTGTTTATTAGGGTTCGTTTTATTTGTTGGCAGCCCTTTGAAATAAGGTGGATTACAGACGACTAAGTCACAAGAATTATGCCGAACGACAGATAAGCTGTCTTTCAGATCGATGGTGTGGACGGTCATTTGTTCATTTAAATGGTTAAGCGCGATACTACGTCTTGCCATGTCTGCTAGACGAGGTTGAAGTTCGATAGCGTCGATAGCCGCCTGGGTTCGTTTACTTAAAAAAAGTCCAACTGCGCCATTTCCTGCACAAAGGTCAACGATCTTCCCTTTTTTAGGTACACGGGAAAAGTGAGCAAGCAGCACAGCATCTAAAGAAAAAGAAAACACTTTGGAACTTTGGATAATCTTGATATCTTCTGCGTATAATTGGTCGATTCGTTCGTCTTCGTGAAGCATGGATTCCCTCCAAAATGAAAAAAATAGTCGTCTGTATTATACTATTTTTATTAAAAAGAACCAAGGTGGCTTGTCAAACCTCTATTTTTTATGCATACTATGACCATAAGAAGGGAAAGGAAGAGACTATGTTTTATCGATTTATGCGCGGGGTAGTTCGAGTACTATTAGCCTTAGTTAATGGAAATGCCCGCTATGAGAATAAAGAAGTTTTACCGCAAGATGAGAATTACATACTAGTTGCTCCCCATCGTACTTGGTGGGACCCATTATATCTGGCGGTAGCTGCAGCACCCAAGGAATTCAGCTTTATGGCAAAAGAAGAACTGTTCAAAAATCCAGTTCTGCGATTTATATTAACTCGATCCAATGCTTTTCCAGTTAAAAGAGAAAATCCAGGACCAAGCGTCATTAAAACACCTGTAAAGATTTTGAAATCGACAAATTTGAGTTTGATCATGTTTCCCAGTGGGACAAGACATGCTACAGAACTTAAAGGCGGAATGGCATTGATTTCCAGAATGTCTAAAGCGAAAATCGTGCCAGCTGTATATCAAGGTCCGTTGACACTTGGGGATCTGTTCAAGCGTCAGAGAGTGACAGTGCGTTTCGGCCAACCAATCGACTTATCAGATATCAAGAAAACGGATAAAGAAGGTATGGCGGAGATCGAACGACGAACACAAGCAGCTTTTGACAAATTGGACAAAGAAGTGAACCCTGATTTCAAATATGAAGTCAAAAAAAAATAAAATGATAAGTTTATGCGTGGGCGGTCTTTTGAATCTACTGTCCTGTTCAGTTCAGACTTTTTCAATGAAAACGAGGGAGAGACGTCAAGTCTGCCCTCTTTTTGCGTTCCAATATGTAAAATAGAAGACAGGTGTCATGTAATGGATCAAAGTGTTATAATAATTAGAAGGACATTTTTTGAGGTGATTGAATGCGTTTTTTACATACAGCCGATTGGCATATCGGAAAAAAACTACAAGGTTATGACTTGATTGAAGACCAGCGTCATGTACTATCTTCTATACTAGATATCGCGAAAGAAGAAAAAGTAGAGGCAATCGTGATTGCCGGAGACTTATATGATAGGAGTGTCCCAGCTGTTGATGCCGTAGAATTATACAATGAATTGATGGTCGATTGGAATTTAAAGGAAAAGATCCCGATTTTTGCTATATCAGGAAATCACGATAGCAGTACGAGACTTTCAGCGGGTACGCCATGGTTCAGTTATTCGAACTATTTTTTGCGAACACAGCTAGCAGAAGCATTTGAACCAGTCGAGTTTAAAAACGTACAATTTTTCTTTCTTCCTTACTTTGAACCAATTGCAGCGAGATTATATTTTGAAGATGACAATATCCGAACGATCAAGCAAGCGGTAGCCAAGGTGATAGATAAAATGCAGGAGCTATTTGATTCAGAAAAAAAACAAGTATTGATTAGCCATTTTTTTGTAATGGGAAGTGTAAAATCTGATTCGGAAACGAAAATCGAAGTAGGCGGGTTGGATTCGATCCCTGGTGAACTACTTACACCGTTTGATTATGTAGCACTAGGACATTTGCATAATCAAGCTGCTTTGAGACAGGATAATGCTCGCTATAGCGGTTCCCCATTGAAATTCTCTTTATCTGAGATCAACCAAAAAAAAGGCGTATGGATCGTTGACCTGACAACAGGCCTGGAGTTGAATTTTAGGGAGATCGAACCCCTGCATGATATTGAAGAAATAACAGCGAGTTTCAAAGAATTGCTGGATCCTGCCTTTTATCAGTCCGTCAATCGGGAGAATTACATCTATATCTATCTCACTGATAGAACGATCATCCCGAATATGATGAACCAGCTTCGGCAAATATATCCTCGTATTTTGGGGATTGAACGGGCAAACGGTCGAGCAGAACAAACAAAGCGCAAACGAAAAGTACTAGAAATGAAAGATCCTCAAAAATTAGCAGAAGCATTTTTTAGTGAAATGACGGAAGAGCAGCTAACTGCAAACCAAGAAAAATGGCTCGGAGAAACGTTGCAAGAAATCATGGAAATGGAATGATCAAGAATGAAACCGAAAAAATTACAACTTAAAAATTTTGGTCCTTTTATCAATGAGACCGTAGATTTTTCACGTTTGACAGAAGCACCGCTTTTTTTGATCAGCGGGAAGACAGGAGCTGGCAAAACGACGATTTTTGATGGGATCACCTTCGCACTTTTTGGTGAAACTTCCGGAAGACTTCGCTCTGGAAAAGAGATGCGTTCTTTGTTTGCTACACCAGACGAAGAAACAAGCGTGAGTTTTTCTTTTGAACATCAGCAGATGAGCTATGAAATCGAACGAAAACCAGAACAAGTTTTAGCAAAACGAAAAGGAAACGGAACAAAAAAACAGGCAGCCAAAGTAACGTTGACCATTTTTGATGGGAAAGGAAAAGAAATCAAACAAATCACAAAACGTACAGAAGCAGATCAGTTGATCAGAGAACTGATGAATCTTGATGCGAAACAGTTTTCTCAAATCGTTTTACTACCCCAAGGAGAATTCCGTAATTTTTTGGTTTCATCAAGCAGTGATAAAGAGACTGTTTTACGTCATTTATTCGGTACTCAATTTTTCCAACAGTTCAATGAGCGATTAAAAGAAAAAGCAAAACAACAGCAACAAAAATTGGATCATTTAGAGCAAGAGCTGCATCTTCTGCAAAAAAGGTTTGTTTTAGTCAAAGAAGAAGAACCAGCAGCAGGGTTTGAAGCCGTTTTAGCCCAATGGACAAACCATCAGGCAATACTCGAAAAACAAATCACGGAAGAAAAAGAAGCTCTAACGGAACTTCAGGAAAAACAAAAGCAACTAGAAAATTCCTACTATCGTTTTGAAAGCTTGAAAAAAAGTTATGAAGAAAAAACGATATTAATAAACAAGCAAAAGGAATTAGCTGCTCAAAAAGACGAAATAGAGGAAAAGAAACGATGGATTGGGTATTATGAATTTACGCAACGATTAGTCGAACCAATCCAGCGCCTACAAGAAATAAAAGCTGAAAAAATAGAACTGTCACAAAAAAGTAGTGAGCAAACAAAGAAACTAGCGATGACTACGCAGAATTATGAAGAGTGGCAAAAAAATGAAGCAAACCGCGTACGCCGACAAACAAAAATCAAAGAAGCTGCTCAAAAACTGCAAAACAAACAGATGATGGTGCCAATTGTCGAATCCTTACGTAGTAAAAAACAAGACGCAGAACAATTAACAATTTCATTGGATAAAGAAGAATTGAATGCCGAGAAGCTGTATCAAAATCTCGCTATCTATCAGGAAAGAACTCGAATTCTTCAAGAAAATTTACTGGATCAGGAAAAACTGCAAGAAGATCGTCTTGCTTTTGGACAGTTAAAATATCTAGATGAAAAGCAGCAAGAAATAGAAAAACAAAAAGCAAAAGACACTGGGTCGCTCGCACAGATAAGAGAAGAACTCAAAAAAGCAACTGAAGAAATAACAAAAAATAGTCAGCTATTGAAAGAACAGACAGAACAAGCAGAACAGCTGAAAAGCCAATGGGCAAAGCAGCAAATTGCTCGTCTTCAGCTTTTTTTGCGTCCAGGGGAGCCATGTCTTGTTTGTGGATCAACGGAACACCCCATACAACAATCAAAACACGAACAGCCAAATAAGGAAGATATCTTAAAAGTAGAACAACAACTGGCAGAAGCTGAGTCTGCTGTAGAAAGAACTCAGCAAATCATTGCCAAAAGTGAAGCACATGAAAATAATCTTCAACAACAATTATCAGATTTAGAACAAAAAATCATGGCAACGAATATACAATTGGCTGAACAAGAAGAACACTTGCAACAGGCTTTGAAAAAGGCATTTCCTGAGATAACAGAACAAAAAACAAAAACAGCTCTTGTAGTAATCGAACAATCTTTAGATAGACGAAAAAGCAAGATGGCCAATGCAAGAATAGAGCTGGAAGAAATAAGACAACAAGCAGAAAAGCTCGAACAACAATTAGCTGTCTACAAACAGCAGCAGACAGAAAAAAATAATCAGCTCCAGCAACTGCAAGGAGAAATCAAAAGTTTAGAACAACAATTGCAAGATACGGATAGTAACTGTTTAGAAGAGGAGATACGACGACTTGAAAAACAGTTAGAAGAAGACTCGAATCAACTAGCTGTTGAGCAGAAAGCAGGAGTGCAATTGTTGCAAGATCTTCATACGCTTCGGACACAGCTTGATCTTCAACATGAACAAATAGAAAAAATAGATGAAAAAATAGAAAAGGAACAAGAAAGAATAGCTAAAAAGTTAGAAAGCCAGTCGTATTTTTCAACAATTGAAGAAATCTGTGCATTTGCACAACAGCAAGCACAATATAAAGAAAACCAACGTACAGTTACTTCTTATCATGAAGAGCAATTAGTGACAGCTGACCGGCTGCGTCAATTAGAAAATATCCAGCTAACTGAGACATTCCCAGATACAGAAGAGATCAGCCAACAGTTAGAAGAAATAAGACGTATGATCGAAATAAAGCAAGAAAAGATATACGGTTTACAAGAACAAAAAATTAGTAATCAAAAAATCTACGATGAATGTCTTTCGATTTATCACACAAGCCAGACGAAATTAGATGAGCTTACGCAATTACAGCAGCTTTCGCAAACATTCAACGGAGAAAATCCTAAGAAGACTAGTTTGGAACGGTATGTGCTTCAGGTTTATCTTCAAGAAGTGTTACAAGTAGCAAATGATCATCTCCAACGTTTAACGAAAAATCGTTATCAATTTGAGCTAGCGGATACCATTGGCAGTTATCGAGGGAAAACCGGATTAGAAATCAATATCTATGATGATCAGGCAGGTATGTCTCGAAGTGCGCATACCCTGTCTGGCGGTGAGAGTTTTATTGCAGCACTTTCTTTAGCATTAGCTCTTGCCGATGTGATCCAGACACAAGCTGGTGGTGTAGCAATCGATGCATTGTTTATTGATGAAGGATTTGGGTCATTAGATGAAGAAGCTTTGGAAATGGCAATGGAAGCTTTAGAAACGATCGAAAGTGAAGGAAGAATGATCGGCATCATTAGTCATGTAAGAGAATTGAAAGAACGAGTATTACAACAAATAAGAATTGATACAGAAGGTAGCGGACAAAGCAAAATACGCTATCAACTTGGATAAAAAGGGAGATTGGTAACTATGAAATGGAGTATTCCAGAAAAAGTCATTGCACGTGGACGTCAATACTTGCAAGAAGGCCGAGTGTTATCGGTTGTCCCTGACCAAGAAGAAAACGTGTGGCATGCAGAAGTCTTGGGCAGTGAATTGTATATGGTTGATTTGGATGGTACAGCAAAAGAGATAGATTACTGCCAATGTCCCTATTGGGAGGAACATAAATATTGTAAGCATACAGTTGCTGTGGAACTTTATTTACGGTCGAAAAATCTATCTCGTATCATGAAAAAAGACCAGCCAATGCTAGAACCGGTAAAAGCAACAAGTGAGGGAGAAATCATTGCAAAAGGTTTTTCTCGTCTAAAAACACAAAACAATCCTCAAGCGGTGCAACCTTTGATTATTGAATACCAAGTAGAAACGATTGAGACTAATCAGTATCACCCAGAGCTTTCTATTTTGGCACTTTACTTGCGTATCGGTTCATTGGCATCACCGAAAAAAACATATATCGTAAAAAACATCTATGATTTTTTACAAGCTTACGCAGAAAAAGAAACTTACACTGTTAATAAACAGTACCAGTTTCGTCTAGATAAACGGGCGTTTCAAAAAGAAGATCAAAAAATACTCACGCATCTTGCAGGAAGTGCTCAGACGCATCAATTATTAGGTGCGAACGGCTTACAAGTCAAAGGAAAACTAGATAAAAGATATCTGCTTCTCCCAGTAGAACAAGCCCGCTTCCTGTTAGAGCAGATGAATCAGACTACACGTTTGCATCTGCAGATAAATGAACAAAACGATCAAGGAATACAATTTTCCGATCAAAACAAACCTTTATCATTCAAAGTGGAAAAATTTGGAGAAGATTATTTGCTGCAAGCATTGAATGATTTTGATTTTTTCTTTATGCATTATCAGTGGGGAGTTATCCAAGGGACATTTTATTCTCTGACGAAATATCAACAAACGGTTTATCAAACTTGGAAACATTTGATTCGCCGATTGGAGAAACCAGAAGTAGTGTTCAAGAAAAAAGAATTACCGTCTTTGTTTAAAGAGATTATCCCTCTGCTGTCAGAGATCGGCGACGTAGCTATTGCCCCTGCAGTAGAAGAGGAAGTAGCAGATATCCCCGTCGAATTTATTTTCTTTTTCCGAAAAGCAAAAGGAAAAATCCAAGCTCGAGTCGATTTCGTCTATGGCGAAGTCATCTATTCGACTGACCCGAAGCATGAGGTCTCGACAGAACAGGCTTTTCAGGTGTTACGTGACACAGTAGAAGAGAAACGAGTACTTGATCTATTCAGAATGTATCGCTACCAGAAAAATGAAACTGGTTATGAACGTCCATTGCCAAGCGGGGAAGAACTATATGCATTTTTCCGCACAGAACTATCTGTCTTCCGTCAGTTTGGTGAAGTCAGACTTGGAAGAAAATTGCGAGAGTTGTATTTAGATGCGCATAAACATCAACCGAAAATCGAAGTAACCGAGACCGGTTCATGGCTCGATATTCGATTCGATGTGACAGGGATAGAGGAGCAAGAAATCGATCATGTCCTGCAAAGCTTGCTGAGAAATGATGCTTTTTATACATTAGAAAATGGTCAGGTTCTTTCTTTTGATTCAGAAGAATTTCAACAAACAAGCCAAGTGTTGCAACAATTACGGGAATCGATACGTACAGAAGAAGGAACGATCCATGTACCTAAAAATCAAGGATTGATCATTCAAAATCAATTGGAAAAAAGCAATGCTACTTTTAGTGAATCGTTCCAAACGATGGTACAAGATCTCATTCATCCAGAAAGATACCAGGCGCAGCTTCCCAAAGGATTGAATGCAACGATGAGAGATTATCAAAAGCAAGGTTTTCGATGGTTGAAGATGTTAGGTCATTATCAGTTTGGCGGTATTTTAGCCGATGAAATGGGACTTGGGAAAACACTACAGACAATTGCCTTTTTACTTTCGGAAAAAGAAGAACGGAAAAGCTTCTCTGCTTTGATCGTAGCGCCTGCGAGCTTAATTTACAACTGGCAGGCAGAGGTGAGAAAATTCGCCCCTTCTTTAAGTATCCAAGTAATCAATGGGAATAAAAAAGAACGTGAAGAATTACTGGCTAAAGACACAGATATCCGAGTGACTTCTTATGCCAGCTTAAGACAGGATCTAGCTAATTATCAGTCGCAAAAAATTGATTATTTGATTCTTGATGAGGCACAAATGGTCAAAAATAGCAGTACGAAAACTGCACAAGCATTGAGAGAATTAGCTGTACCTCAGCGGTTTGCACTGAGTGGGACACCAATCGAGAATAATTTAGAAGAATTGTGGTCATTGTTTGCAACGATTATGCCAGGATTTTTCCCGACTAAAACAAAATTCAGGGAACTTGCCGCAGAAGAAATTGCGCAAATGATTCGACCGTTTATTTTACGGCGAGATAAACAAACTGTGTTGAAAGACTTGCCGGAAAAAACAGAGATGAATCTATATTCTGCACTTACAGAAGAACAAAAAACTGTTTATTTAGCTTACTTGCGTCAAATGCGTGAAGAAATCACATCAATGGATTCTGAAGCATTCAAGAAAAACCGGATCGGGATACTTGCTGGTCTGACAAGACTGCGACAAATTTGCTGCGATCCTCGTCTGTTTATTGAAGATTACCAAGGCGGTTCCGGCAAGCTCGAACAAGTAAAAGATCTACTGGTAGCTGCCAAAGAGAACAAACGAAGAGTTTTGCTGTTTTCTCAATTTACAGGGATGCTGACTATCTTGCAAGAAGAGTTAGCCGAGCTAGGGATCTCGACATTTTATTTAAGAGGCAGTACGAAACCACAAGATCGGTTAAGTATGGTAGACGCATTTAATGCTGGCGAAAAAGATGTTTTTCTGATTTCCTTAAAGGCTGGGGGAACTGGATTGAATCTCACGGGAGCAGATACGGTCATCTTGTATGATCTTTGGTGGAATCCTGCCATTGAAGAACAAGCTGCTGGACGTGCACATCGGATCGGACAAAAAAATGTGGTAGAAGTGTGGCGTATGATCTCTGAAGGAACGATTGAGGAACGCATGGATTCACTCCAGCAAGAAAAACGCGAACTGTTCCAAAAAGTGATCCAAGGTAATGAAGAACAGTTGACGAAACTGACTGAAGAAGACATCCGCATGATTTTAAGTGTAGGAGAAATCGAGGAGTAAGAGACTCGAAAAAGCGTTCAGTAATGGGTAAGAAAGTCTTTCTAAAGAAGCGATTGTTTATTTGATTTAAAAAATAGCAAGGAGGCTGGGATTCCATTTTATCCCAGCTTCCTTGCTATCATTTTTTTATTTCTATTTTTAAAGGTTATACAAAGATTGTCTTCATTGTCTCTAACAGCTGATCAAAAGAAGAAATCTCGATATCGCAAATTGGAGTCTGTTCAATATTGCGTTCTCGATGGTTGAACCAAAGCGCTTGCCAGTTAGCACTTTTTGCACCTAGAACATCATTGTCGTAATTATCGCCAACGTATAAGGTCTCTTCTGGAAGCATATGAAATTCTTTCTCAGCCAGCTGAAAAATCTCTTTTTCTGGTTTTTGGAAACCTGTTGCTTGAGAAATGAGCATATTGCGGGAAGGAATCCAATTGTTCAATTGAAGTTGCTTCAGTTTTTTTGTCTGATGGTCAGTCGGCCCATTTGTGATAATTCCTAATGGGACATTCTTTTCCTTCAAGAAATCGAGGGTTTTTTTGACCTCCTCATGCAAGCAGATATTATCAAGTTCTTCCTCGTAAATTTTTTGAAATAAGAGGCCATCTTCTTCCGTAATATGAGGGTAGTCTAAATCTTTTAGTGATTGGCTGATCCGATGTGCTCGCATATATTCTAGTGTCCAATCTCCTGCCATTACTTTTGGGAAGTTTTCATCACTATGATGGCGGAACCGGATATATAGTGGATGCATATCTGCATCTGAAACAAGCGGAACGACTCTTTTGACCGCGTTTCGAAATGGCTGCTGCTGATCATACATCGTATCATCAACATCAAACACAACTGATTTAATCAAAATTTTACACGCCTTTCGGTTTTCATTGATTTTTTCACAAATCCTTGACTATTGTAACAGAAAAAATTGTCTAAAAAAGCCGATAAATAAAGGTTTTTCTTACTATATTTCTATTTCCTTGACAGAATAAGGTTTTTATATTTCAGTTTTTTTCACTAAAAATCGTGAAACACGTCAATAAGTTTGATGAACAAATTAATCATTATGGTAAAAGTCGATTGATTTATTTTAATGCAATCTCTGTGGAATTTTCGAAAGATTTATTTTTTTAATACAGTCTCAATATAACTATTCAAACATAAAATAACGTTATTTGATTTATTTGTTTATAGTAAATTTTATTTAGTAATCATTGCTTTAAAATACTACGCTTATATAACAGAGAAAATAAGCGTTATGATAAAGAACAGTATTATTTAAAATGACAGAAAACATTATTATTAAAGAAATAAAAAACATAAAAAATCTTAAGAAATCGGTTTCATTTAGCTTTTGAGATGAAATAATAGTACAGTTTTATACGCTGTTTCATATGTTTAAAAAATTTGAATTAGATTTGAAAACTCTAATTTTTAAATGATAAAAAAAGCGAGAATGCTGGTTTTACTGTATATTAACCTTAGATAACTTTCATTTTTTTAAAAAAATTATGAAAAAAAGGTAGCTATTTAAAAGTTGATTATGTATAATAGAAACAGATGGGAGATTATTATGATCTTCTGTTACAAAAAAGTGATTCTTATCACGAAAAGGAGTGGTGCACGTTGTTAACATTATATACTTCCCCAAGTTGTACTTCCTGCAGAAAGGCTCGTGCGTGGTTGCAAGAACATCAGATTCCATTTGTTGAACGTAATATTTTTTCAGAACCATTGAACAGTTCTGAATTAAAAGCGATTTTACAAATGACAGAAGACGGAACAGAAGAAATCATCTCGACACGTTCCAAAGTATTCCAAAAACTGAACATGGATTTAGATGATCTGCCGTTACAAGAATTATTGGAACTTGTGCAAAACAATCCTGGATTGCTTCGCCGTCCAATCATGATTGATGATAAACGTCTGCAAGTTGGTTTTAATGAAGATGAAATTCGTCGGTTCCTACCGCGCGATGTACGACAATTAGAATTACGTCAAGCACAATTGATGGCTGGATTATAGAAGGATAATACGAAACTTGGAAAAGACTATTACAAAGATAGTTTTTCCAAGTTTTTTTGTTTTTACAAAAAGTATTCTTGATTAGATGTATAAAAAGGTAGTAGAAGATGATGATTGCACGAAAAATAGAGAGGGAAAATTAGCTGAAAAGTCGGCTATATAGTATTCGTCTGCCAAAAATGTTATAGTTAAATAAGATAGCTTGAAAGGTTGAAAAATCCGCTGGTTTTATTAAATTCACTTAACAGCGAGATTTTTTTTCTTTACATTTAAGCTGATTTCGCTACAATGAATCTATATTAAACATTGTGGCAAAGTGAGGTGTAGCAAAATGGAAATGGAACATATTAATGAAAATACGATCCGTGTACTAATTGGTCATGAAGATTTAGAGGAACGGGGCGTTTCATTTTTGGATTTACTTGGCAATCACAAAGAAATCGAAAATTTCTTTTATAGTATTTTGGAAGAAGTTGATATCGAAGAGGAGTTCCGAGGAAGCGAAGCTGTCACTTTCCAAGTTTTGCCAAAAGGAGACGGATTAGAACTGTTTATCAGTAAAAATCTTCCGGATGAAGAAATTTCTCAATCAGAAGATTCTACTGTTGATTCAGAAGATGTGAGTGACTTTCTTCGTCAGCAGATTATTGGCAGCGATCCGGAGGAAGAATTATCTGGAAGCGCCCTAGAAGAACAGGAAAGACAAGCAACTTTTGCTTTTGAAGATTTTGAACAAGTGATCCAACTTGCAACAGATGTCGAACTAGAGTCTGCTTGGACTGATTTGTATTTATTCGAAGAGCGCTATTACCTAGTCGTTCACTTCTGGATGGAAAATCTCAACCAAGCGGATGTAGAGAATCAGATTGCTCGAATTTTGGAGTTTGCTGAAAAGAGCGATCGTACACCAGAAACATTGAATGAATATGGAAAATGTCTGATGGCGCGTAATGCTATCGAGCGAACGAAATTTTATTTTGTATAAATCAGCATTATAGTAAGAGACTGTGACAAAAATTGTGTCGCAGTCTTTTTTTCGTATAAATAGTGTTCAAAAGCTTGCATCTGCGGTAACAAGCCCAACCAAACGAAAAATATTGGGAACTATTTTTGTTTAGCTGTTCTTATTACTTGATGCAGAATAGCTTTTTCACGCCCTCTTTTTTCGTGTAAATAAATTCTTAGACGTAAATAAGTTCAGAGGGAGAAAAATGCTGCTTGCAATGAATGAATATAATAAGTGCTGTTTTGCTAAACATGCAGAAAAAGGAAAGAAATATTATTGTCGTGGCTGTCGAAAAAGAGTGATTTTGAAAAAGGGAAAGAAAAAATGTGCTCATTTTACCCATCAAAAATCAGATAACTGTTCGGTCTTTAGTGAAAGAGAATCAAAAGAGCACTTACAGTTAAAGGAATGCTTCATGAATTGGCTGGGACAGTCAGTAGAACCAGTATTTTTGGAAGCCTATTTGCCGAGGTTGCGGCAAAGGCCGGATATTTTGTTGGCGAATCTAGCAATAGAAATCCAATGTTCTAGACTGTCTCACCAGAGATTTATTGAAAGAACCCAAAATTATTTGAATAACAGTTACCAAGTATGGTGGATACTTGGGAATTCTTTTCTTGGACAATCGCAATTCTCATTGATAGAAAAAAGTTGCTGCTACTATAATAGAAAAAGAGGAGTGCATTGCTGGAAAGCTGATCTCAAGAAACAAAAGCTTTATTTGTATCATCATATTACAGAGACTGTATCAGGGCATATTTCCTTTTGCAGTAGCTGCTGGACTTTTTCTAGTAGGGACCTTAAAGAAATATTCACTAGTAACGAAATTAAAATGAACCAAATGAAAAAAATAGAAAAAGTGAGTGAAGATGGGAAGAAATGGCTGACACGCCAACTTATTCACAAGCAAAAGAATACAGTATCCATACAAGAACAATGCTACTTGCGTCATAAACATCTTTTGCATCTATCATCGTGGATCTATCAAAAAAGTCGGTTTTTCTTTTATTTACAAGAACAGGTTTTTCTTTATCGAATGTTGTACGAAGAAGCCTTGGAAAACCAGAAAGTTCCTGATTTCAACTCATGGCTTTGCCAAATAAAAGAACATAAAAGGGAATGGCTTTTTCCTATGATTGATGAAGAGATGGTCTATCAGCAGTTTTTTAACGAATGCATACACTTGTCTTCTTTGAAAAAATAGTAAGTATAAAAATAGGCTAGGAATCGGTTTTCTATGTAAAACAAGATTTAGTTATGCTAAAATTGATGGAAGCAGACACATGAATGAGTAGAAAAGTTAGATGCTGTGACATGTGGATGTTAGACTATGATCTATTTTGATAGATAGAGCTAAGGGAAGAAAAGGAGTGGATTTCATGGAAGTAAAGCAGTTGCCAAAACGAGAAGAATTGCCTGAAAATTTAACTTGGGACTTGACCAAGATCTTTTCAAGCGACCAAGAGTTTGATGAGAAATATTTGGAATTATCAGAAGAGTTAAAACAATCTGAAAAACACAAAGGAACACTTGATCAAGGCGCTTCTCAATTTTTAAATGCGATTGAATTCGTATTGAGGGTTTATCGCCAAACTGAAGTCATTTATGTATATGCGCACCTTAAAAACGATCAAGACACTGGAAATACAGATTACCAAGCGCTTTATGCAAGAGCAAGCAGTCTGTTTTCGAAAGTTAGTGAAGCCGTTTCCTGGTTTGAACCAGAAATATTGCAATTGTCAGATGACCAGATTTGGCAATATTTCAAAGAAGAACCAAAATTGGAAGTCTATCGCCATTATATCCAGCAAATAGTAGATAATCGAGCCCATGTCTTATCTGCTGAGCAGGAATCTCTTCTTGCTGGAGCAGGTGAAATCTTTGATGCTTCAAGTGATACATT
The DNA here is from genome assembly GCF_035727065.1 of Enterococcus sp. E4-223. NCBI lineage: Bacteria > Bacillati > Bacillota > Bacilli > Lactobacillales > Enterococcaceae > Enterococcus > Enterococcus sp. E4-223. The sequence continues at coordinate 55,111 of NZ_JAPMLH010000004.1, forward strand.
TGCTGTTTTGAATAATGCAGATCTAGTTTTTCCAACGATTGAAGGAGAAAATGGTGAAATAGTCCAATTATCTCATGGCGTGTATGGTCAGTTGCTAGAAAGCACGGATCGAAGGGTACGCGAAGCAGCATTTAAGGGATTGTACAGTGTTTACGAACAATTTAGAAATACATTTGCTTCTACTTTAGGCACACATATAAAAGGACATAATTTTAAAGCGAAAGTCCGTAATTACAGCTCTGCCAGAGAAGCGTCTTTGAGCAATAATCATATTCCTGAAAGTGTATACGATACTTTGATAGACGTGGTAAACAAGCATTTGCCTTTGTTACATCGATACATGGAATTACGGAAACGTTTATTAGAAGTGGAAAAACTGCACATGTATGATCTTTATACACCGGTCTTAGGGGAAGCTCCAATTACCTTTACGTACGAAGAAGCAAAAGAAAAAGCTTTAGAAGCACTGAAACCAATGGGTGAAGAATACATGGCCATCGTAGAAAAAGCATTCTCTGAACGTTGGATCGATGTTGTCGAAAATAAAGGGAAACGAAGCGGTGCTTATTCTTCGGGAAGCTATGACACAAATCCATATATTTTATTGAATTGGCATGATACGCTGGATCAGCTATTTACGCTTGTCCACGAAATGGGACATAGTGTTCATAGTTATTTCACTCGTTCGAACCAGCCTTATGTGTACGGCGACTACTCCATCTTTTTAGCAGAAATAGCTTCGACAACGAATGAAAATATCCTAACGGAGTATTTATTGGAAACAGAAAAAGACCCTCGTGTACGGGCTTATGTACTCAACCATTACTTGGATGGGTTTAAAGGAACAGTTTTCCGCCAGACACAATTCGCTGAATTCGAGCATTTCATGCATACGGAAGATGAAAAAGGTGTGCCATTGACTAGTGAATACCTAAGTGATAGTTATGGTAAATTGAATGCAAAATATTATGGTCCAGCAGTCGAAGAAGACCCAGAAATTAAATTCGAATGGTCACGGATACCGCATTTTTATTATAATTACTATGTTTTCCAATACTCGACTGGCTTTTCTGCTGCTTCAGCACTGGCGAAGAAAATACTAAACCAGGAACCAGAGGCACTAGAGAACTACTTGGCTTACCTAAAAGCAGGTAACAGCGATTATCCTGTGGAAGTAATGAAAAAAGCAGGAGTTGATATGACACAGGCTGCATATATCGAAGATGCAATGTCGATGTTTGAACAACGTCTAAATGAATTAGAAGAATTGATCGATCGTTTATAAGGCTTTCTATTTTTGATTTTCTCGAATAGAAACGAAAAAAATACGTCGGCTCTCTTGTAAGGGAGTCGACGTATTTTTTTAATTAGAAAGCAAGTGTAAATGGCTAGTTCTTGAATGGAACTGAGAATCATTTGTATGTAAATGTTCACCATTAAAAACTTGATATGAGTTATCTGTTGTTTTACACAGCTCTGTGATTCTCCAAAGGCTACTTGTACCTTTTACTTCTACTAAAACACCAAAATCACGGTCGCAGGCATAATTGTAAACGACTGCAGAAGGGTGTTTTGTGATGCCCATTTCCCGAGCAATTTTTTGATCAGAAAAGAATACTTCTTTAACGAAGTCAGACTGCCGATCTTCTTTAAACATATTCAAATCGCCGCCGATTTCTTCAAATATGGATTCAGCAAGTTCTTGAGAATATGGTATGTCATTACAGCCGACTGCTTCTTGCAATTTGATCAAAAAACGGCGGCCTTTTTTCTTTCCTTGAAACTGCGCCGCTTTGCAGTCTAATGCTGCAGAATAAGTCATTGAGAATAAGTGATTACGTTCCTCAAGATTGTTCTGAGAAATTCCTTTTTGTTGCATGACATCCCCAATTGTCTGCAAATTGACCAAAGGAAGAAAGCGAAATTGCATCTTTTCTTTTGATGGTGTCCCGTACTCTTCTTCGATAAATTGTAATAACTGTTGTTCCATTTCGAAACAATATTCCCCTAAAGGATTAACAAATAAATAGATTTCGATCATATGAATCTCCCCCAAAATAGATTCTATACAACTAGTGACTAGATTCTTTCACATCCTATAACTTAACAGAAAAAAGTAAAAAAATGAACTCAAGTGCCTTGTGAAAATGAAAGGTTTCTAATTTTTAGCTTCAAGCATACGTTGGATCTTGTTTTTAGCAGGACGATAAGGTAAAGAAAAACGTTTTAAAAAATTTATAAAAGCAATTTTTCCCACAGATGCATCCCCTACCTCTAGTTCCAGTTCAAAATCGTGTAGATTGTCTCCCCAGCTTTCATCAATAGCTAAAAGTCCTTCTTCAATAGGAAATTCAGCCCGTTTTGTTGTAAGCTTTCCGGTTTGGATTAATGAAGCAGGATCGATATTCAAATCAGAAAGTTTTTGAAAAACTGCGCCTGAACGAGGCAGACGTTTTTCGAAGATAAATGCTTCTGCTTCTTCTGTTATAAAGGTATCCGTTGTTTCGAGACGCCCTTTTTCAGCAGGTGTTTTTAATGTATATTCAGCTTGATGACCAACGAAACGGATCCGTAGGCCACAATTTTGTTTCTTCAGCTGTTCATCAACGGTATCGAAATAAATATTAGTCTGTACACGGAAATCTTTATCTGTTAATTGATAGTGAGCGATGAATATCTCGTACTCTTGCTTTGTCAGCATAGATTTATATTCGATTTCAAGCATTTGTGTCATTTGATCGACTCCTTTTTGTCTATTTTGATTTTGCCTAATTTTCTTTTTTTGGTCAATGCATAAATCAAGAGTACGAAAAAACTTTGCATATATGGTAGAATAAACAATGAATGTTAATGAAGTAGAGGTATCAGCTATGGAACGAGATTGGGAAGCATTTTTAGCACCATATGAACAAACTGTATCAGAATTGAAAGTGAAACTGCGGGGGATCCGCAAACAGTTCCGTGAACAAAATCGACATGTCCCGATTGAATTTGTCACTGGGAGAGTCAAGCCAGTCGATAGTATTGTAACAAAATCACAATTACGGCATATTCCAATGGGACGTTTAGAAGAAGAAATGTCTGATATTGCCGGGTTAAGGATCATGTGTCAGTTTGTAGAAGATATCCATCAAGTTGTTGAGATCATCCGTAAAAGAAAAGACATGAAAGTTCTCCAAGAACGAGATTACATCACAAATAAAAAAGCAAGTGGCTACCGTTCTTATCATCTGGTGATCGAGTATCCTGTACAGCTGATCAGCGGTGAGAAGAAAATTTTGGCGGAAATCCAGATTCGGACTCTTGCGATGAATTTCTGGGCAACGATTGAGCATTCGCTGAATTATAAATATCAAGGCGTTTTTCCAGAAGAAATGAGTGAACGACTTCAGCGTGCGGCAGAAGCTGCCTATCAGTTGGATGAAGAGATGTCCAGTATCCGTGAAGAAATCCAAGAAGCACAGCGGTTATTCTCCCATGGAAGAGGAAAATCAGATGATGTCTACTATCGAACGCTTTTGAAGAAAGAAAGCGAAAGAGAGGAGGCAGGGGATGAAAGTAGCGATCGTTCATAATAAAGAGGCAAAGACTATAGAAGTGACAGAACGTTTGAACGCACTTTTAGAACAAGCAGGGATTCAACGAGATGATCATGAGCCAGAATTGGTCATCTCAGTCGGCGGAGACGGCACATTATTGTCGGCGTTCCATCACTACAGTCATTGTCTGAATGATGTGCGTTTCTTGGGCGTGCATACAGGTCATTTAGGGTTTTACACGGATTGGCGGGATTACGAGCTGGAAGAACTAGTAGACAGCTTACGAACGAACCGGGAACAAAGTGTTAGTTATCCCTTGCTGGATGTTCGGATCAGTTATTTGGATGAAACACCGGACCAGCATTTTTTAGCACTGAATGAATCAACGATTAAACGGGCCAATCGTACGATGGTAGCCGATGTATACATCAAAAACGAGCTGTTTGAAAGTTTTAGAGGAGATGGATTGACGATTTCTACGCCTACTGGTTCGACAGCATATAATAAAAGTGTCGGCGGTGCTGTGATCCATCCTAGTATCAATGCCTTTCAGTTGGCAGAGATTGCTTCACTGAATAATCGAGTGTTTCGTACTTTGGGTTCTCCGATCGTGATTGCCCATGATGAATGGCTAGAAATAAAATTGGAAAATACAGAAGATTATCTTGTAACGGTTGATCAATTGAATGTCGCAAAAGCAAATATCCGCTCAATTTATTATCGAATAGCAGAAGAACGGATCCATTTTGCTTCTTATCGACATATGCATTTTTGGCATCGTGTGAAAGATGCCTTTATTAGTGAGGATTGATATGCAGTTTACATGGGATTATGAGAAAGATCATTCTCAGCAAGTAAAATATTTTTTAAAAGAAAAAGGGATCTCAAAGGGTCTGTTAGCGAAAATAAAATTTCAAGGCGGTCAAATCAAAGTTAATGATCAAGTAGAAAATGTCTTGTTTTCTCTAGCTAAGGATGATAAGGTAACCATTGTGATTCCTGCTGAAGGAGAACATGAAACCGTACTTTTGGATGAAACACCGATCGATATCGTGTATGAAGATGAACACGTTCTGGTAGTAAATAAACCAGCAGGCGTTTCGTCTATTCCTGCCCAATACCATCCAAATGGGACAATGGCTAATCGTGTAAAGGCTTATTATAAAAAACAAGGTTACGAAAACCAAGTAATCCATGTGGTGACGCGACTAGATCGGGATACATCTGGTTTGATGCTTTTTGCAAAGCATGGATTTGCGCACGCAAAATTAGATATGCAACTTCGTGAAAAGAAGTTTGTGAAAAAATATCAGGCCTTAGTCAGTGGAAGGCTTTCAGATTTATCGGCACATGGACATATCGATTTGCCGATCGCCCGAGATTATTCTTCGCTATTGAAGCGAATGGTCTCTGATGAAGGACGTTCGGCACAGACTGAGTACTGGATAGAGAAGCGACTAACAGAAATCGCGTTAGTTGATATCCAGCTGCATACAGGAAGGACACATCAAATAAGAGTTCATTTTTCCGCAATTGGCTGTGCCCTGCTCGGTGATGATATGTATGGCGGGCGAATGGATCTGGGAATAAAAAGACAAGCCCTTCATTGTTATGATCTGCGTTTTTACCATCCATTTACAGAAGAGTTGCTGGAGTTCAAGCAGCCTTTAGCCGCAGACATGGAGGCAGTTGTGAGACGGTTTGAAGAATAAGGCGAGGTGAGATTGGTTTGGATGAAAATCAAGAATTAGAGGAAAGATTTGCCCAGTTGACTCAAGATTTAAGGGAAAATAATATTCAGGCATTCAGAAACAGTTTTTTAGAGATGCATATCTATGAGCAGGGGCAATTCTACCAATCTCTTACAGAAGAGAACAGGCAGCTGATCTATTCCTATCTGTCGCCTAAAGAATTAGCGGATATGTTCGATGTGATTGAAGAAGACAACGAACATATGAAAGAATACCTAGATGAAATGCGTCCTAGCTATGCAGCTGATATGCTTTCTGAGATGTATACAGATAATGCTGTTGACTTGCTTAATACGCTGGATAAAAAGCAAATTGCTAAATATTTAAGTTTGATGTCGGCAGACGATGCCAGTGAAATCAAGGAACTTCTCCATTACGAGGATGAAACAGCTGGCGCGATCATGACAACTGAATTTGTTTCGATCGTAGCCAATCAAACTGTTCGCTCTGCGATGTACGTGCTGAAGAACGAAGCAGATGTAGCTGAAACAATCTATTACATCTATGTCGTTAATCAAGAAGGTCAGCTAGTAGGGGTTATTTCTCTGCGCGACCTAATCGTGAATGATGACGACGCAATGATTTCTGATCTGATGAGCGAACGAGTGCTTTCAGTTCATGTAGGCGACGACCAAGAAGATGTGGCACAAACATTTAGGGATTATGACTTCTTAGCTCTTCCTGTTACCGATTATGATGATCATTTGTTAGGAATCGTCACAGTCGATGATATCATCGACGTTATTGATGATGAAGCTGCTAGCGATTATTCAGGACTTGCCGGGGTCAATGTGGAAGAAATTAATGAAAATCCAGTAAAGGCAGCGTCTCGACGTTTGCCTTGGCTGATCACTCTGTTGTTTTTAGGTATGTCGACCGCTTCTTTAATCAGTCACTATGAAGACTTGGTAAGTGAAGCGAGTATTTTAGCAGTCTTCATTTCGCTGATTACAGGAACTGCCGGTAATGCTGGAACCCAGTCGCTAGCTGTGGCTGTTCGTCGACTTGCGATTTCTGATGAGAAAGATCATGGATTTGTTCGACTTGTTTTGGCTGAAGTCTTGACCGGCGTTGTCACAGGAGCTGTTACGGGGATCACGATTTTTCTAATCGTAGGTTTTTGGAAACATAATTTTATCTTGGGGTTTGTCATAGGGATGGCTATGCTATTTGCAATCACAGTGGCGAATCTTGCAGGTAGTTTAATCCCGATGCTAATGGATCGTCTAGGATTTGATCCAGCAGTAGCAAGCGGTCCCTTTATCACGACTTTGAGCGATTTGACGAGTGTACTGATTTATTTCAATATTGCTTCTTTATTTATGGGCTATTTTATGTAAAAAAACAAAAACATTTGCAATAAGCATTATGCCTGTTGCAAATGTTTTTTTGTTTATAAGATTATAACTGAAGATCCACGATTTTGGTTCCGTGTACTTCGCTTACGTTCAATTCTTTAGCTACATGTGCTGCATTCTCTGCAGTGACACCACCACCAGGCAAAATGATTAAGCGGCCATCTGTATAGGCAATCAATTCTTTAAGCCGTGGGAAATTTTCTACAATAGTTTTGTCAGCAGGACCGCCATGAGTCAAGATACGGTCAACACCATGTTCTACCAGCCAATCGATTGCTTCGAATTGCCGATCTTCAGGAATACTGTCAAAAGCCATATGGAAGGTGATCTGCAACCCTTCTGCTGTTTCGATCAATAGTTCTAAGGCCTCTTCGTCTAGCCAGCCTGAAGGAGTAAGACAACCAAATACTACGCCATCCGTCCCTAATTTCTTTGCTTCAATCAAATCAGTATGCATGATTTTCAATTCGATATCGTTATAGACGAAGTCGCCCCCTCTAGGACGAATAATCGTCATTACGGGGATATCTTTTTCCCCAGCATAACTTAACGTTTCTTCGATCACACCAGTACTCGGGGTTGTGCCACCGACCGCTAAGTTGTCACACAATTCGATCCGATCGGCTCCTCTAGAAATTGCTAGAGGAATAGATGTGTAGTTTTCAGCGCAAAATTCTTTGATCATCTAATCTTCTCCTTTATCTTTCACTTTCTTCTAGGCATTGTATCATATTTTTAGCAGTTGCCAAAGTGAGCATCTAACGGTAAGATAAAACAGAAATGAGGGGGAACTATGTTAAAAAAAATCGACCGAGGACGCCAGTTTTTGGCAGAAAATCATCAGCTGTTCCGCTGTCCGGTTTGCCAAGAAGAAGTAAAAAAGTCTGATAATGGCTTGATATGCAAAAATAATCACCGTTTTGACCTTTCCAAAAAAGGAACACTTTATTTTTTATCCCATGCGGTTAAAACAGAATACGATCAAGGAATGTTCGTTCCAAGGCGTAGAATGATCCAATCTGGCATGTATCAGCCCGTTATTGAGACTATTGCGCAGCATTTACCTGAAGAAGTCTCGCTATTAGATGTTGGCTGCGGAGAAGGTAGCTTCTTGAATGAACTTTCAAAATTGAAAAAGATTCAAAATGCTGTTGGATTTGATATTTCAAAAGAAGGAGTCTACGCAGCTACAGAACAATCTGCCGAAGCATTTTGGTGTGTAGCTGATTTGACCAATTTGCCGTTTGCTGATCAAACATTCAACGCGGTTTTAAATATCTTTTCGCCTTCTCATTACCAAGAATTCCAACGTGTACTCTCAGAAGATGGAGAAGTGTTGAAGGTGGTGCCACAAGAAAATTATTTAAAGGAACTACGTCAGGCTTTTTATCCGAATCAACCTGAAAAACAGAGTTATTCCAATGAACGTGTAGTAGCCAAGTTTGCTGAAGCAATGAAATTAACTGAACGTCAGCGTGTAACCTATGAATTTGAGATACCAGAGGAAAATCAAAAAGACCTTTTGGCCATGTCACCTTTAGAGTGGCAGGTAGAAGAGCGAATCAAAGCAGACTTATATAAGAATCCTTTGAAGAAGATTACAATTGACATAGAATTATTAAAAGGAACTAAGAGAAAACGTTTTTCTAGCAGTTTTTAATGAGTAGAGGTTGCAAAAAAAAGTTGAGGGTGTTATATTAGCAACAAGTTGTTTTTTCATTGGTTTTTATCAGGTTCCTGTTCTGATAAAAGTTAGTGAGAAGAGCTTCACTAACGTAACGACTCGCAGTGACTGACACCGAGTTGATACGTTTTTTTTTATGCAAAAATCAAATTGTCAGAAAATAGAAACGAACATAAATATGAGAGGAATGATCCTGATGAATCATATCGTTTTATTTGAACCATTAATCCCTGCAAACACTGGAAATATTGCCCGTACGTGTGCAGCCACGAATACTCCGCTTCATTTAATCGAGCCACTAGGTTTTTCAACTGATGACAAACATCTAAAACGGGCAGGGTTGGATTATTGGAATGATGTAAATATTACTTACCACAGTAATTTAGAAGCTTTTTTAACATTTTTAGGTAATCGTAAACTACATTTGATCTCAAAATTTGCCCATAAAGTATATAGTGACGAAAATTTTGCTGATGGAGAAGAGCACTTCTTTTTATTTGGAAAAGAAACAACCGGTTTGCCAGAAACATTTATGCGTGAAAACGAAGAAAAGTGTTTACGCATCCCTATGAATGATGAGCATGTCCGCTCATTGAATTTATCGAATACAGCTGCAATGATAGTGTATGAAGCACTTCGCCAGCAAGGATTCCCTAATTTAGAATTGACGCATCACTATGAAAATGACAAGCTGGATTAGACAGTTTATTATAGAGTAAAATAAAAGAAAGACAGGAGTTTGCTGCGTATGGAACTATATTTTACCCGACATGGGAAGACACAATGGAATCAGGAAAGACGTTTTCAAGGGAGCAATGGCGATTCTCCGCTTTTGCCACAAAGTTACGAAGAAATCAAAGCATTTGGGAAAAAGGTAAAATATGTTCCTTTTAAAGCAATTTATTCCAGTACAGCAAAGCGAGCACGTGATACAGCAGAAGGTATCAACAAAGAGCTTGCTCGTCCGGTAGAGATTTTTTATACAGATAAGCTAAGAGAACTAGGGCTGGGTACTTTAGAAGGTCAGTCGATCGATGAAATGTACCAGAAATATCCGGATAATCTGCCGAATTTGCGTAATCATTTAGATCTGTATGATCCTTCTCCTTTTCACGGAGAAACGATTGAATCGGCAATCACACGTATCGAAACTGTTGTAGCAGATGCGGTTGCCCAACATAAAGATGGCCCACTTTTATTCGTAGGACATGGAGCTTCTTTAACTGCAGCCATTCAATGGATGACAGGAAAAGAGCTAAGTGAGTTGCGTGAAATGGGTGGATTGTTCAATAGTAGTTTGACGATTTTAGAGACTGAAGAGCCTTGCAGATTATTTCCATATGAACTGAAAGTATGGAACCAAACAGATTTTTTAGGAACTGAAACAGCACCAGAACCTTTACTATAGAAGAAGGAGGCGGCTTCCGATGCAGCCAGAAGAAATGCCTTATTTCGTTGGTACAGTTGCCGCGATTTTTTTTCAAAATCCTAGTAATTTTTACAAAGTGCTTTTGGTACACATCAGTGAAACCACAGCTGATTACCGTGAAAAAGAGATTGTAGTCACCGGAAGTTTCGGCGATATTCAAGAAAATGAGACTTATCGTTTTTATGGAGAATTAGTGGATCATCCTAAATACGGAAGGCAGCTTAAACTCGAAAGATATGAGCAAGAAAAGCCAACAACTGCAAATGGGATCGTAGCGTATCTTTCCAGCGAAAAATTCCCAGGAATCGGGAAGAAAACAGCAGAAAAAATTGTAGAATTGCTGGGAGAAGATGCTATCGAAAAAATCATTGCTGATCCTTCGGTATTAAAACAAATCTCCGGTTTGACGAAGCCAAAAAGAGAAATGCTTGCTGAGACGATTCGGCTAAACCACGGGATGGATCAAGTGATCATGGGACTGAATCGTTACGGGTTCGGTAGTCAGTTAGCTTTCAGTATCTACCAGGCCTATAAGAACGAGTCTTTGGATATCATCGAAGAAAATCCGTACCAGCTAGTCGAAGACATAGAAGGAATCGGGTTCAAACGTGCAGATAATCTAGCCGAACAAATCGGTATTGCAGCAGATTCACCGAGAAGAATTCGAGCAGCTATCTTGCATCAGATTTTTCAGCATGCAGTTCAAACAGGAGATACATACGTACCGGCGGAGACATTGCTTCAGCAAACGATCCGTATTTTAGAAACAAGTCGCCCAATTGAAATCCAGCCTAATCAGGTTGCTACTGTAATTATCCAACTTGTTGAAGAAGGAAAGATACAACAAGAAGAGACTAATCTTTACGAAAACAGTTTGTACTTTTCTGAATGGGGGATCGGTAATTCGATCCAGCGCCTTCTCAGTCGTAAAAAAGAAATCCATTATCCTGAAAAAGAAGTGCAGAAGAATATTCGGCGTATCGAAAAAATATTCGGCATACAGTATGGACCTTCGCAAGAACAAGCTATCGCTGAAGCAATCCGTTCCCCTCTATTTATTTTAACAGGAGGACCAGGTACGGGGAAAACTACTGTGATCAACGGAATCGTCAATCTTTTTGCAGAGTTGAACGGACTGGAATTGGATCCTTCAAAATATACCCAAGAAATTTTTCCTATTCTACTTGCAGCACCAACTGGCCGAGCAGCTAAACGAATGAACGAAACGACAGGTCTGCCTGCCAGTACGATCCATCGTCTTCTGGGGCTGAATGGACGGGAAAAAACACCTTCAGTCAGTACGAAAGAATTAGAAGGCGGACTTTTGATTGTTGATGAGATGTCTATGGTCGATACATGGCTGGCTAACACATTATTCAAAGCGATTCCGACGAATATGCAAGTTATCTTAGTAGGAGACAAAGATCAGCTTCCCTCTGTCGGTCCTGGTCAAGTACTTCATGATCTTTTGGAAATCGAACAAATTCCCAAAATGGAACTCAATCAGATTTATCGGCAAGGTGATGGTTCTAGTATTATTCCTCTTGCCCATGAGATCAAAGAAGGACGTCTGCCAAAAGATTTCACAAAGAATCAAAAAGATCGTTCCTATTTCCGAAGTGATGCTTATCAAATTGAACCCTTGATCTCTAAAATTGTGGAAAAAGCGAAAAATAAGGGATTCCGTGCACAAGATATCCAAGTATTAGCACCAATGTATCGGGGACCTGCAGGGATCGATGCGTTAAATAAAATGATGCAGGAGATATTCAATCCAGGGAAACCTGGAAAAAAGGAAGTACATTGGAACGACACCGTTTATCGGATAGGAGACAAAGTCCTCCAATTAGTCAATACTCCCGAATTGAATGTATTCAATGGAGATATGGGAGAAATCACGGGTATCATCTTGGCAAAAGATTCTGAAGATAAAGTGGATGAATTAGTTATCCAGTTTGATGCAAATGAGGTCACTTATAAAAGAAACGAATGGAATAAAATCACTCTTTCTTATTGTTGCTCAATCCATAAATCACAAGGCAGTGAATTCAAGATGGTTATTTTGCCCATGGTCCATCAATATCAGCGAATGCTTCAGCGTAATTTGCTCTACACGGCAGTGACTCGCAGTAAGGAACTGTTGATTTTGTTAGGGGAAGAGCAAGCCTATGTCACTTGTGTAGCGAATGAATCAGCAAGCCGGATGACTACGTTGAAATCAAGGATCATAGATAATGATAAAATGAATATCACTCTCCGGACCAAACTAGCAGCTTATGAAGATTCTTTGGTCGGAAATGATCCATTTGAAGATGGGAACTATACAAAAGAGCCACGGGTTGTAAAAGAAAAGCTACCTGTAGAAGATGACAGTGGGACGAATGAAACGAAAAACCAAGTAATAGAAACAGTGGAACCAGATCTGTTCTCTTCATCGGTTGTAGAGGAAAAGAAAGAAGAGGTAGAACCTGCTGTTTCTAAAGATTTCGTTCTTACAGCAGAAGTGATCGATAACCAGTTAGTAGATCCGATGATTGGTATGGAAAACAGTTCTCCCTACGATTTTATACCGGCAAAAAATGCTTGATTTTAAAGATGAGAAATAGCTAAAAATGATCGTTGGTTAGCGTTTTCTTTTGTTTTTTCAGTGTGATATGCTAAGCTGAAATCAAAAGGGGGGCGTTACTTTATGGCTAAAGAAACCGAAGATAAATTAGCGAAATTAGCAAAAGAATCTGGCAATGACTTTAAAAAGTTAGATGAGATGGAAAAAGAATTCAAATTGAATGAAAGTCCTGATGTAGAACGAGACGATCGTGAAGAATCAAAACTAGAAAAAACGTTAGACAAGGCGCCTATTTTTCCGCCTAACACGCCGAACAATCCAACGAATCCTGGCAGCCCTGCGAATCCTTGATTCTTTCAATCGTGAGGAAATGGTTTGCGGGACAATTGAATAGAAGATGTGAAAAAAACCTGAATGATGCGAAGGAGCATCATTCAGGTTTTTTTGTGTTAGATAAGACTTATTGCAAATGCTGATAAAAATAGATAGCCAATTGCGTGCGATCCCGTAAATCTAGCTTTTCTAGTAATTGGCTGATGTAATTGCGAACAGTGCCGTCACTCAAGTACAAGGCATCTGCAATTTCTTTATTGTTTTTCCCGGCAGCTACTTCTTTGATGATTGCAAGCTCACGTTCACTAAAAGAAGCATAAGCATGACTATCAATCGTCGATTTATTCTTCATCATTTGAGTGAAAGTCTCGATGATTTCATTACCAAATACGGCCTGTCCATTATAAGCGGATTTGACAGAAGGAATAATCGCTTGCAAGTTCTGTTTGATTAAATACCCTTTGACACCGATGGAAAATGCTTCGCGGATGTATTCTTCATCTTTGAATGTCGTCAAAAGCAAAAGGATGGCTTTGGGAAATTTAGCCAAAATTTCTTTGGCAGCATCGATGCCCGTTTGTTTAGGCATGCGGATGTCCGTCAGCAAAACATCGGGACGATGGGTTTCGTATAAGACTAGCGCATCCTTGGCACAATGACCAATGCCTAATACACGGATCTCTTTCGTGCTTTCTAAAATGGTTTGTAACGATTTCGTCACAAATGGATCATCATCAATAATGACTACTGTTATCATTGGTGTCCCTCCCTTGGCAAAATGATCGTTAACTGAAATTGCTGGTTTTCTTGGAAAATATGGACTTGTCCCTTTTGTTCTTGAACACGTTGACGCATCGTTTTCAAACCAATACCGGGAGCAGAATTTTTTTGTGGGCTGGTGCCATCATTCGTGATTTGCAAGCGATAAAAGGCCGGCAACGTTCGAAAATGTAAAACAACGGTTTTGGCATGACTATGTTTGATACTGTTGGTTAAGGCTTCTTTGATGACCATTAAGAAGCAGTTTTGCTGCGTTTCATTCAATCCTTCAAACAAGTTTCCTTCAATCGTAACAGAAGAAGGAAAATCAGCGATCAGAAACTCTAAGGAGTGTTGAAAAGAGATCGATGTCTCATGGAGGTCATGGACACTTTGACGAATCCGATCCATCCCAGTGTGAACGGTGGCACTTAAATTTTCTAATGGTTCTTTTAGTTTTGGTTCTTGATTGATCATTTCAAGCGCACCAATTTGTAAAATCGCACTTGACAGCAGATGACCGACATTGTCATGGATGTCTCGGGCAATTCGGTTCCGTTCTTCCACAATTTGGAAGGCTAATTGTGTTTCTTGTGACAGGGCCAATGCTTTATTTTGTTCCGATAACTCTTGTTGTTTTTCCCAATGAGTATCTTTGGAGACAATGTACTTTTTCTCAAGATCGGTCGTTCGTTGATCTTTTTTTCGTAAGTAAAAGGAAAAAAACAGCAAAATTACGACAAAGGCGACCTTGATGGGGGGATGATTACCAACCGTCGAAATCAACAAAAAACCTAACAAAAACAAGTAATCAAGGTGGCTTTCTTCAGGGGCAATCACTCGCATCGTCGCTGGCAGAAACAGGACAAGATCAGGTAAAAAGGCACATAAAAGAAATAGAATAACTTGGAAAATCCAATTTGGCTTTGTAGGCAGTAAATAACTGACACCAGTGAATAAAACGGCGATCAATAAATAGATAACTTGCATAGCAACGAATCCTTGACTTACCAGCAAAAGCAATGAGATAACCAGTAGAAAGCTAGTTTCGTTGAGTAGCCGAGATTTATGCATAGCAGACTCCTTCATTGTGACAAATGTCATGTGTAGTTTAGCCAATCGTCACTAGTTTCTTTTCTTGCACTTTATTATAGTCAGATCAACAAGAAATTTGGAAGGAGTTTTTCATGATGATTATCGAAATTGATAAATTAGTCAAACGCTATGGAGATTTTGTAGCATTGAATCATTTTGATCTGCAAGTACAAGAAGGAGAAGTCTTAGGTCTGTTAGGACCAAACGGCAGTGGGAAATCGACTGCCATCAACTGTATGCTTTCTTTGTTAAATTATGACAAAGGAACCATTAAATTGTTCGGGACAACAATGACTCCTGAAAATTATGCTGTCAAGGCAATGATTGGGGTCGTTCCTCAAGACGTTGCGGTCTTTGACGAACTAAGTGTGCAAGAAAATATCGATTATTTTTGCGGTTTATATGTTTCCGAAAAAGAGAAAAGGAAAGCCTTGATTGAAGAGGTGATTCAATTAGTGGGATTAGAAAAATATGTGTCGTTTCGTCCAGGAGAACTTAGTGGTGGCTTGAAACGTCGGTTGAACATCGCATGTGGGATTGCCCACAAGCCGCGGTTAATTTTTTTAGATGAGCCGACAGTAGCTGTAGACCCCCAAAGTCGGAATAAAATTTTAGAAAGTATCAAGGAGCTGAATCGACAAGGAGCAACCATTGTCTATACAACACATTACATGGAAGAAGTAGAAATTCTTTGCGACCAGGTCGTGATCATGGATCAAGGACAGGTGATTGCTAAAGGAACCAAAGAATCTCTAAAAGATATGGTACGGACGGCGGATCGTTTGACGATCGACATCCCATTACTCCCAGAAAACGTGTTGTCAGCGATTCAGCGAACAATAGCTTCTGATGGAATCGCTTATAAAAAAGGTCAGCTCCAAGTAACAACTACTGAACTAAATACAGTATTGTTGCCGATTCTTACAATCTTACAAGAAGAAAAGATCAGTTACGGAAAAATAGCAACCAAAGAAGCGTCCTTGAATGATGTCTTTTTAGAGATTACTGGCAAGGATTTGAGAGACTAGAGGAGGGGAAATAATGTTTTGGCATTTTTATAAATATCGCACAAAAATACTGCTGCGAAATAAATCCATGTTGTTTTGGACATTGGCCTTTCCAATTCTTTTAGGATTGATGTTTATGGCGGCCTTTGGCGAGATTGATCAAGGTGGCAATCTCGAAACGATTAATACTGGAATTGTAATCAAAGCGGATCAAACAGCGCTTTCGGAAAATTTTACCACAGTCTTAGAACAAGTCGAAGTCAATGATAAACCATTATTTGAAGTACAGGAACTATCGGAAGTAGAAGCGAATGAAAAGCTAAATGCAGATGATTTGGCTGGTTTTTATCTCATTGATGGTTCATCTGTTTCGCTCCATGTGGGTCAAGCAGGAATGAGTCAGACGTTGATGAAAAACGTCATGGATCAATTTTTACAGCGTATTGGTATAATTTTGAGTAAAGTGGCAGAAGTGGAGAACGTTGATCTCGCGCCCATCATGACTGTTTTTGAACAAGAAGTATCTTTTCAAGAAGTTCATGCAGGTCGTAATATGAGTTTCAAAAGTTTTTATTTCTTCACTCTGATTGGAATGGCGATTCTCTACGGGACGATGTGGGGGGTCCGCAATGTACAGGATCAGCAAGCAAATCAATCGTCAAATGGTATTCGCTTGTCCTTGATTCCTAGAAAGCAATCGTTAGTTTCAATCGCTAATTTGGCAGCAAGCTTTACGATTGTTTTGACAGAGATTTATATTATGTTAGCTGTCTTTCGTTTTATCTATCAAGTAGACTTTGGTGACCGTTGGCAATGGTTGATGATTGTTACCGCTCTGGGGTCGTTGTGTGCGATTTTGTTAGGTACATTGGTTGGTAATTTGATACCAAAAATGAATCTGGTGCAAAAGGATAGCATCTTGATTTCAGTGACGATTGCGATGAGCTTTTTTGCTGGTATGATGGGGTCGGAACAAGTGAAGTATTGGATTGATCTTCATATTCCGATTGTTGGTCAATTAAATCTCGTCAACTTGATCAGCGAAAGTTTGTATAAACTTTATTTCTACACTGATTTGGCTAGTTTTTATACCAATCTTCTATGGTTGATCGGATTTATTTTCCTTTTTGCGTTAGGAAATGCTTGGATGGAAAGAGGGGTGCGTTATGACGCTTTATAAAACGATTTGGACATTGCTTAAAGCAAATAAATCGAATTTACTGATAGGTGTAATTATCACTGTTGTTGCCACATTCTTTTTTGCGCAAAATATTGATGTTGAAAATACCTCTCTGCAAGATGCGAAAATCGCCTTGATTAGTGAAGAAGAGTCGCCTGTAGTCGAAGGCCTTCGTAAATATTTGAATGACAAGGAAACAGTCGTTACATTGGATGAAACCTCACAAAAAGAAATCGATGATGCTCTTTATTTTAATCGTGTAAACATTATCTTACATCTGCCTGCAGACTTTACCGAACAAGTCGAAGTAGGAAAGATGCCGACGATTAAGATACAGAGTCGCCCAGATACCTTTTCTAAAACAGTTGTTACACAGCAAGTGAACACCTTTTTGCAAACACTGATTCTGTTTCAAGAAGAAGATAAAACAATCGATGCAGCTATGGAACAGACACAAATGGCACTCTCGGTTACTGGAGAAGTTGAGCTAAGTGCGGGATATAGTCAGCGGATGAAAAAGCTGTTGACGGGCACAACCTTTAATTTCTTGTCTTATGGGTTGTTTCTATCCATTTTTAGCGGTTTCAGCGTCATCAATCTAGCGTTTAATCGCAAAGAGATCAGTAAACGAAACCAGAGTGCGCCCATTACCAAACGAAACTTGAATCGCAAAGTAACCTTTAGTTTGATTAGTTACTCGCTGCTGTTGTTCAGTGGCTTCTTACTTCTAATGGTTCTGTTAGTGATCCACACCTCGTGGGATATAACGGTATGGTATCATATTTTAAATACTTTCTTGTTTTTATTGCCGGTCATTAGCTTTTCGGCTTGTATCACTTCATTGGTAAAAAACTCAGAAACCAGCGGTGGGATCAAAGATATTTTTATCACAGGCAGTTGCTTTATCGGTGGGGTGTTTGTACCAGCAGAATACTTGCCAGAAATGGTTAGCAAAATAGCGGCATTCACACCAACATATTGGTTTGTTCAAAATAATAACTTGATCAGTGAAACACTCAGTTACAATCAAACATTTGCAGAATCTTTTTGGTTCAATGGTTGTGTCTTAGTTGCTTTTGCTGCGGTGTTTTCAATGATCCAATTTATTTTGGATAAAGAAAGAAACTATCGATGGCAACCCAATTGGGCAAAGAATTAACTGCATAGTAAAAAAAGGACTGTGACAAAAGTCGTGTCACAGTCCTTTTTTCCGAATAAACGGTGTTCCAGATGTAGCTTCTGACACAACCTCTTTTATTAACACCAAAACAACTGTTTAGTTGTGGTTATTGTGATATCAAAAGGTCGTTTTTCCATTTCTTCTCCATCTTCTTGACCATGTTGCGGTGTTGTTGAAACGATACGTAATCTGTTTGTTGTGTAGTGATGGAAATATTTCGATTTCAATTGTTTTTTCTGTATAAGTAAAAGAATGAGCCACAAGATTTTAAAGAAATTGATTCGTTCGACCACGACAAAATCAATGACTGGTTTAGACGCATCAGCAGTTGGAACAATCGCGATTCCTCCGCCAAAAAAAGGATGCTTCGTTGCTGTACATAAAAATGCGTTTGAAAAACTTAATTGTTTTCCTCCTGCATCTACCAGAATTGGAAATCCTTTTTGAGTGAATAAAGCACGGAGAATAGAGAATAAATACGAAAATGATCCTAAGTTGTATTTGTTCAATCGCTTTTTTGTGGAAGAATGATTTGTCGCATGGACGATAGCTGCATCTAATCCTATACCGAAATTATTAACAGCTATTCCTTTTTTTTCACTTATTTTTTCTTCATAAGCCATTATGTGGACTTTTTCTGGTGATTGAGCTGCTAAAATCAGCTGAAGTCCTTTTTTGGGATTTTTTGGAAGGCCTGCCCCTCGAGCAAAATCATTTCCAGAACCTGCTGGAATATAAGCAACTGGGAATTCTACTTCCATCTGATAGAAAGTATCAAGTACCTGATGTAAGGTGCCGTCACCTCCTACGATGATCAAAAGGGGGAAAGTATCGATTGTTTTCTGTTCTTCTTCTATCCAAGGAATCAATGTTTCTTTTGCCAAAGTTTCAGCAATCTCAGCATCGTGTCCTTTGTATTCACTATAATGAAGTGTATAGTCAATATGCTTATTTTTTAATACCGGTAAAATTCTTTCTGCTACTTTATAGCCATTTCCGCTGCCTGCCGATGGATTGATCAATATATGATAATGGAATTTCATAATTTCCTCCTGCTATTCAATAAAACAAGATATTTTAATACTCCTGTTTGCTGGTTAACCAATAATTAGCAAGCTTTTTCTATTTTTTGAATGAAAGAAACTTGTTTTTTCAAAAAAATCTGTTACAAAATTAATTCTTGGTTATTATAGCAGAAGTCTAGGAAAATGAAAAAGGTCCGAAGACCGAATAACACAAAAAAGCCTAGCAAGCGCATGATCCATTACTTACGTAAGGAGAAGTTCCAAGGTTCGGCATGTCCACTTAGATCTTCAGCTGCTTGCTAGACCGTTCTCTAGTAAGAGGTTGCTCAAATCCCCACATCCTTTTTTATTTATTTAAGTTTCACAACAATTCTGTTCTTGCAGATCCTACTTCGTCTGCTTTACTGGGAATTCTTATGACCCCTTACACTTACTTTATACCATATCCCACGATTTTTAGCAAACGTTTACATTGTTTGAGCTTTTACTTTTTTAAAACAGATAAGACGGATTGAAATAAATGAAAAGTCTGTTATAATTATTGTTTGTTTCACATAACCGCGGTTCATCAACCATCCCGCGTTAAAAAAACTAGGAGAAAAGAGGAGAGAAAATGCAAAAAACGAAAAGCAGACAACGGTTATCCGTAATCGTTGTAAATGGCATCATCATGGCTCTTTATCTAGCGTTAACTATTTTAGTTGCGCCTGTATCCTCAGGGCCGATCCAGTTTCGTATTTCAGAAAGTTTGAATCATTTAGTTGTCTTTAACCGTAAATTGCTTTGGGGAGTTTTAGGCGGGGTCATCGTCTATAATGCCTTCTTTGGTTTTGGTATCATGGATGTGGTTTTTGGTGGCGGCCAAACATTGCTTTCTTTAGGCCTGACAGCTTTATTGCAAAACAAAGTGAAAAATGTAAAGATGCGTTTAGTATTGAACACGATCTTCTTTACCATCAGCATGGGACTGATTGCTTATATGTTAGTTCCAACAGGTGGCCAAGCATTTTGGACAACCTATGGCACGCTTGCATTAAGTGAGTTTATCGTCATGGCTGTTTCAGCACCATTGATGTATTATTTAGATCGCGCGCTTGATTTTGAAAAGCGTGTCTAATTATAAAAAGCGAAAAAAGAAAGCAGATTAGCTGTTTTCTTTTTTCGCTTTTTGATTATGCTTCTTGGTTTTGCAAATTTTCAATTTCTACCACTTTATAATTCTTTTTCTCTAAGTGGTTGACGATCGTTTCACATACTTTCGCTTCAGTGTTAGCCGGTAGCGTGATCAATGTACGTCGAATGTATTCGTCTTTTTCGATATCAAGAGTAATACAGCTGGCAATGCTGCTGTGTTTTGAAATGATTTTTGCAATAGCAGCCAAATCTCCTTGCTTTCCTGTGGAAGCAATTGTCAGTACATAGCTTCCTTGTTCTACGCTCCAAGATTGAGAGAGCATATTAAGCAACGTACTATGTGTCAAAATACCATAAAAATGATTTTCACTGTCAAGGACAGCAATATAAGGAAGCTCTTTGATCGTAAAGAATACTTTGAAGAAAGAAGTATCCAGGTAAATGAACTTTGTAGCGTTTTTCAAAAGATGAGTGACAGGAAGCGTCATATCACCGCCATTTGCTTTATGACGATAGATATGCATTTTGTAAATGTTTCCACGGAAAATATTACCTGAAGAATCTAAGATCGGCACACAACGGTATCCGGAAGTTTCTAAAATTTTTAATGCTTCTTCTAATGTACTAGTCTCTGTAACGGTTGTCAGATCTTTTTTCTTATATACAAGTGTTTTTAATAGCATCGCTATACCTCCAATTGTCTCATTTTAGCTTAATTTCAAATTAATCATATCATAATTTTATCCAAAACAATAGATAGTTTATTTCACAAATTGACAAGTAAAAAGTTACGTGATACTGTTATGAAGTATAAGTCTGATTCTCAGCAAGGGGGCAGAAGTAAATGGCAAAGAAAAAAGCAGCACTCGCTTGTTCCGTTTGTGGGTCTCGCAACTACACAAAATCAGTCAGTGAAGGAAAAAGCGGCGAACGTTTGGAAATCAATAAGTTTTGTAAATATTGTAATCAATATACATTACATAAAGAAACGAAATAAACAGTAGCAAGGGAGGTTGTCTCATGAAATTTCTAAAAAGCGTAAAAGATGAGATCAAACAAGTAACTTGGCCAAGCAGAAAACAACTCCGTAAAGATACGTTAGTAGTCATCGAAACTTCTATTATTTTCGGATTGATGTTTTACGTAATGGATACAGCCATCCAAAGCTTATTTGGCTGGATCTTAAAATAACTCGCTAGCCACAACGTACTTTTAGTGCTATAATGAAGCGAAAGAAAAACTTCGGGTGTACTGAGGTTTTTTTATTTTACAATGAAATGAGGAGCCTTCAATGGAATCTTTTGAAAAAAACTGGTATGTCTTGCATACATATTCAGGATATGAAAACAAAGTAAAAGCAAATATCGAATCTCGTGCGCAAAGTATGAAAATGGCCGACTTTATTTTCCGTGTCGTTGTTCCTGAAGAAAAAGAAACTGAAGTCAAAAATGGGAAAGAAAAAGAAATCGTTCATAAAACATTCCCAGGATACGTACTTGTTGAAATGATCATGACAGACGCTTCATGGTATGTTGTCCGCAACACACCTGGTGTGACAGGATTCGTTGGTTCACACGGAGCCGGAAGCAAACCAGCACCATTACTTCCAGAAGAAGTCAATCATATCTTGCGTTCTATCGGTATGAGCCTGCGACAAAATGATCTAGAAGTAGAAGTTGGCGAAGTCGTGAAAATCATCGAAGGCGCATTTGCTGGATTAGAAGGACAAGTAACAGAAGTTGACGGAGAAAAAGAAAAATTGAAAGTCAACATCGATATGTTTGGACGTGAAACCAGTACAGAACTTGATTTCGATCAAGTAGATAAAATCGATTAATAAAGAGACTTGAAATGTCGATCATATGATTGGCCTTTCAAGTCTTTCTTTTTTCTATATGGAAAGGAAGAGGTGTATGACAGAACCAATCAAAAATTTATGCAAACGTGCAACTGCAGCAGCTTTAGTCCTTATCAGTTTGTTTGCGTTAAGTGGTTGCCAGACGACGAAGATAAATACTACTGAAGTTTCTGATAAAGAAAAAACGGCAGAATCCAGTAAAGTGATAGAAAAAACCACTATTCCAACACTTTTTTTCCACGGCTACAGCGGGACAGAAAATTCTTTTAAAGGGATGTTGCGGCGTTTGGAAAAAAATCAGCAAGCAGTAAAAGAATTGGTTTTAACAGTAGGAACAGATGGACAAATACAAGCAACAGGAGATTTGTCTGGAAAAGCAGACAATCCGATGGTCCAAGTATTGTTTGAAGATAATAAAAATAACGAGTGGAATCAAGCAGAATGGATCAAATCTTGTCTTTTGTATCTGAAAGAAAACTACGGCATAGATAAAGTCAACATAGTGGGGCATTCCATGGGAGGAGTTAGTGCACTACGCTATTTAGGAACGTATGGACAGGATACGTCATTGCCACAAGTTCAGACATTAACAGCAATTGGCGCGCCTTTTAATGATTTTGTCGATGACAGTGCGCAGTCTCTGACAGATGAGTTAGCAAAGGGGCCTGCTGTCGTTTCTAACCGCTATCAAGATTACCAGCAAATGATCGGTAATATTCCTATAACCACTCGATTTTTCTTGATTGCTGGTCAACTAGATGAAACAGACTTGAGTGATGGAACAGTACCGTTAAACAGTGCATTAGCGGTCTATGCGTTGTTGAAGCAACGCGGAAATGAAATAGAGGAAAAAATAGTGACAGGTGAAAATGCCTCTCATAGTATGCTTCATGAAAACCAAGAAGTAGATCAGCTTGTAAGTCGATTTATTTGGAAAGAATAGCGATAAAAGTATCTGAGAGTAAATGTTTGCTTACTTTTTGTAAGTTTAGTATGATTTATATGTAATCAAGAAGATGAAAGAAGGATCTACCATGACTTATCATACAAGTAATGAAGAACATCCAATCGATATTGTAAACATTGCCTCACTAGAAGGTCGTGTAAAAGAGCGCATGGAAGCAGGAGCTTTTGGCTATATTCGCGGTGGTTCTGAAGATGAGTGGACGATGAAAGAAAATACGACTTCTTTTAATACAAAGAAAATCATGCCACGGATATTACGCGGAATCGACTCAGCCGATTTGCATACATCTGTTTTCGGAATTGAATTAGATACACCGATTATCCAAGCGCCATCAGCGGCCCAAGGATTGGCACATGAAAAAGGGGAAGCTGATACAGCTAAAGGAGTAGCTGCTGCTGGATCAATCTTTTCCATCAGCACTTATGCAAATACGACAATCAAAGACGCAGCCGATGCAGCGCCAGGCGCACCGCAGTTTTTCCAATTATATATGAGTAAAGACGACAGATTCAATGAGTTCATTTTGAACAAAGCAGTAGAAGCAGGGGCTAAAGCTATCATTTTAACGGCAGATTCAACGCTCGGTGGTTACCGTGAAGAAGACGTCATCAATCAATTCCAATTTCCATTACCAATGCCTAACTTAGCTGCGTATAGCGAACAAAGTGCAAGTGGTAATGGCGAAGGAAAAGGAATCGCAGAAATTTATGCAGCTGCAAAACAAGGCTTGACACCAGATGACATCAAAACAATCAAAGAAATCACCCATCTTCCAGTTATCGTAAAAGGAATACAATCGCCAGAAGATGCAGTAATCGCTATCTCTGCAGGGGCAGATGGTATCTGGGTATCCAATCATGGTGGACGTCAATTAGATGGAGGTCCTGCTTCCTTTGAAGTATTGCCAAAAATTGCCGAAGTAGTCAACAAACGTGTACCAGTGATTTTCGACTCTGGTGTCCGTCGAGGAGAGCATGTCTTCAAAGCTCTGGCAAGTGGTGCTGACTTAGTTGCGATTGGCCGACCAGTGATTTATGGGTTGAATCTAGGTGGGGCAGAAGGAGTAACATCTGTTTTTGAACACCTGAACAAAGAATTGTCGATCACGATGCAACTTGCAGGAACAAAAACGATCGATGAAGTAAAAAATACGAAATTGATGGATTAATAAAAAACGAAGAGAAGGGCAATTAGTCCTCTCTTCGTTTTTTGTTATGAAGATAACTAATCTCTTAATACTCGAAATTAAGGAGCTTTATCACGCCCTCTTATTTAAAATCTCTTCCGCAAGTCGTTTAGCAGTTGGCGTAACAGCTAAGCCACCTTCTGCTGTTTCTTTGAAAATCGACGGCATTTGACGTCCGACTTGGTACATTGCAGCAACGACTTCATCCGGCGGAATGACACTTTCGATACCCGCTAATGCCATATCAGCAGAGATAAAAGCTTGAGAAGAGCCTAAAGCATTACGTTTGACACACGGGACTTCAACTAAGCCTGCAACGGGATCGCAAATCAGTCCCATCATATTTTTCAATGTAATGGCTACTGCTTGTGCTGCTTGATGAGGAGTCCCATTTTTTGCACAAACCAAAGCTGCTGCTGCCATTGCACTTGCAGAACCAACTTCTGCTTGACAGCCCCCTTCTGCACCACTGATAGAAGCGTTGTTTGCGATAACTAACCCGAAAGCGCCAGCGGTAAATAAGAATTCCAATTGCTGTTCATGTGTCAAATCAAGCCGATCTCGGACAGCCATCAGCACACCAGGAACAACACCCGCGCTTCCGGCAGTCGGTGTAGCACAAATCAACCCCATTTTTGCATTGACTTCATTAACAGCTACAGCATTGCGTACAGCTTTTAAGATTGTTTCTCCACTTAAAAAGTCTGCCTCATTTAAATAATCATCTAATTTTTTTGCATCACCACCGGTAATTCCTGTGACGGAGGTAACACCTTCTTTTCCCTCGTTGATTGATTGTTCCATTACTGAGAGGTTTTTTTCCATGATCTCGATGATGTGACTACGGGAACGGCCACTCATTTCCATTTCAACTGCAATCATCAATTCTGCTACACTTGGATAAGCTTTTGCTTGATCTACTAATTCTTCAATCGATAAAAACATTTTTTTAGCTCCTTAATCGAAATAATTTACGCTGTCGATATTTGGCAGCTGTTTGAGTCTTTTTACCGTTTCTTCAACTTGAGGATTATCTACTTCAATGATCATGATGGCACTTTCGCCTTTTGATTCTCGTGTCACTGTCATAGTACCGATATTTGTATTGGTCTCAGAAAGTATACTAGTCACTTTAGCAATCATACCTGGAACATCTTGGTGGACAACGATCAAGGTAGGAGTACCCATGCTTAAAGAAATTTTGAATCCATTCAATTCAGAAATCTGGATATTGCCACCGCCGATCGAAATGCCGGTGACTGAAAGCTTTCGTGTTCCTTTTTTTAGAAGCATCTTTACAGAGTTTGGATGTTCGGCTTTTTCACTCTTAGGAACAAACAAGACTTCCATACCGGCTTCGTATGCCAATTTCAAAGAATCAGCTAAACGTTCATCATCGGGTTCCATCCCTAACAGACCGCCAACTAATGCAATATCTGTTCCGTGCCCCCGATAGGTTTTTGCAAATGATTCATATAGATAAATATCTACAGAATCAGGTTGTTCGCCAAATATACTACGTATGATTTTCCCGATTCTAGCAGCTCCGGCAGTGTGAGAGCTACTTGGACCAATCATCACAGGTCCAATAATATCAAAGACACTTCTATACCTTAAATCTTTCATTTTCTCCACCTCATTTTGTTATGTAGGAATCTTTGTACAAGGGTCTAAAAAACCGTGTTATTGTTTGCTTTCATCTGTTGAACCATGCTAGCGCAAGTGTAACATAAAAGAAGAAATGGGAACGAAAAATTGTTGTTTTTTTAGAATAAATTTAGCGTTTATTCAAGCAAAATGTAAAAATAGCAGAAAAAAATCTTGAAAAAACAAATAAATTTGCTATACTGTATCAGTGTGCATTGTTTTGCACATTATTTGTCTGGATTTTTTCAGATCAGATAAAACGTGGGAGGAGAAATATGCATCTCCAATTAACCACATCACGGACTTAAGGAGGTATGTCTCGTGGCAAAGAAAGTAGAAAAAATCGTTAAATTGCAAATTCCTGCAGGTAAAGCAACTCCAGCTCCACCAGTAGGTCCTGCACTAGGTCAAGCGGGTATCAATATCATGGGATTCACAAAAGAATTCAACGCTCGTACAGCTGATCAAGCAGGTTTGATCATTCCGGTTGTTATTTCTGTATACGAAGACCGTTCATTCACATTCGTTACAAAAACACCGCCAGCTGCTGTTCTATTGAAAAAAGCAGCTAAAATCGAAAAAGGTTCAGGCGAACCAAATAAAAATAAAGTTGCGAAAGTTTCTAGCGATCAAGTAAGAGAAATCGCTGAATTAAAAATGGAAGACCTAAACGCAGCTAACGTTGAAGCAGCAATGCGCATGGTTGAAGGAACTGCACGAAGCATGGGGATCACTGTAGAATAATCTATACACCCTAAGACAGCAGCTTCTCAGTTGGCTCTATATTGAAAGATATAGAACACGTGGGAGGTACAACCGTTATAACCACAATCAAGGAGGAACCAAAATGGCTAAAAAGAGCAAAAAAATGCAAGATGCATTAAAAAAAGTTGATTCAAGTAAAGTTTATCCTGTTGCCGAAGCAGTAGCTTTAGCAAAAGAAACAAACATTGCAAAATTTGATGCAACAGTTGAAGTTGCATACCGTTTGAACGTAGACCCTAAAAAAGCAGACCAACAAATCCGTGGTGCTGTTGTATTACCAAACGGAACTGGTAAAACACAAACTGTTTTAGTTTTTGCTAAAGGAGACAAAGCAAAAGAAGCTGAAGCAGCTGGTGCAGATTTCGTAGGTGACGACGACATGGTTCAAAAAATCCAAAACGGATGGTTTGACTTTGACGTAGTTGTTGCAACACCTGATATGATGGCTACTGTAGGTCGTCTAGGACGAGTATTAGGACCAAAAGGCTTAATGCCAAACCCTAAAACTGGTACAGTTACAATGGACGTAACAAAAGCAGTAAACGAAGTGAAAGCTGGTAAAGTAACTTACCGTGTGGACAAAGCTGGAAATATCCATGTACCAATCGGAAAAGTTTCATTTGACGATGAAAAATTAGTTGAAAACTTTGCAGCAATCCATGATGTATTGCTAAAAGCTAAACCATCAGCAGCTAAAGGTCAATACATGAAAAATGTAACGATCACAACAACATTTGGACCTGGTATCCATGTTGACCAAGCTTCTTTCTAATTAAATATTAGAATGTTGATTGATCCAACTGAAAAATAATTCTTGACTCAACTAGTTTAGCATGCTAAGCTAGTTGAGGTTAATAATTAACTTGTACCGAAGACAGTAGGTGGCATCAAGCCTTAATTTCCTACCGAGGACGTTTATTGAATATATTCAATAGTCCCTCTATGTCTGCGGTGGCATAGAGTTTTTTATTGTGAATCACTATGAACGAAGTGAATAGATGATGAACAATACTGGTTGAGCAAAGTAACTATAAAAGTGATTTGCCTTTTCAGTGCAAAAAAACTCTTCCATCAAAATTCAGGAGGTGAAACTCAAAAATGAGTGAAGCAATTATCGCAAAAAAAGCAGCAATCGTTGATGAAGTAAGCGAAAAATTTACAGCAGCTGCATCAGTAGTAGTCGTTGACTACCGCGGATTAACAGTTGATGAAGTAACACGTTTACGTAAACAACTTCGTGATGCTAACGTAGAAATGAAAGTTATCAAAAATTCTATTCTTTCACGTGCAGCTAAAAAAGCTGGCCTTGAAGGCATGGACGAAGTATTCACTGGACCTACAGCTGTTGCATTCAGTAACGAAGATGTAGTCGCACCAGCGAAAATCATGGACGAATTTGCTAAAGAAGCAAAAGCATTAGAAATCAAAGGCGGTATCATCGAAGGTAAAGTCTCTTCATTGGAAGAAATCACAGCATTGGCAAAATTGCCAAATCGCGAAGGACTTCTATCTATGTTGCTATCTGTACTACAAGCGCCAGTCCGCAACGTGGCTTACGCTGTCAAAGCAGTGGCAGACAAAGAAGATGGAGATGCAGCTTAATTGCCGCATAAAGCATTAAATAAAAAAGAACAATTAAACGGAGGAAATTATAATGGCATTGAACATTGAAAACATCGTTGCTGAGTTAAAAGAAGCAACTATCCTAGAACTTAACGACCTAGTTAAAGCTATTGAAGAAGAATTTGGCGTATCTGCTGCTGCTCCTGTAGCTGTAGCTGCTGCTGGTGGCGCTGCTGCTGCTGAAGAACAAACAGAATTCACTGTAGAATTAACTGCAGCTGGAGACCAAAAAGTTAAAGTTATCAAAGCAGTTCGTGAAGCAACTGGTTTAGGCTTGAAAGAAGCTAAAGCTGTAGTTGATGGCGCTCCTGCACCAGTTAAAGAAGGCGTATCTAAAGAAGAAGCTGAAGAATTGAAAGCTAAACTTGAAGAAGTTGGCGCATCTGTAACTGTTAAATAATTTTTACTATTTAAAAGCACTGAGATCCTATGTTGGATTTCGGTGCTTTTTTGTTTTTATGTTAAACTATTATTTAATGAATATAGATTTTTTTCAGGAGGAAATATGAAAAAGAAAATAATCCGATTGATGTTGATCACGTTGGGAATCATTCTGATACTGGTAGTGGGCTATCGGTTGTATTTAGAATATCAGACAGACATCCAATTATTTCTAAATCCGAGAGCGAGTAAGGCAGAGCTACTCGCACATATTCGTTCGCATGGGACTTTTGCATCGATACTCTTGATCGTATTGACAGCGGTGATGTGTGCTGTTCCAGGTATTCCTACTTCAGTAGTTGGAGTCATCGCTGGTTTGAGCTTTGGTCCGTTTATTGGGGCAGGTATCAATGTTTTAGGGAATGCTTTGGGCAATATCTCCGCTGTGTTTTTGATGCACCGATTGAAATTTTTAGATAAGAAAACCGAAACGAATCATTGGGTGCAATCCATTCGGCAAATGAAACATCCAAAAATAGGCGTAATGTTAGGTTACATGATACCGGTGATCCCATCTTCTATGGTCAATTTTGCTGCAGATGCGATGAAATTGCCTCTACAGCAAATCATATTGTCGATCGTGATTGGAGTCATCCCTTCGTCTGTGTTGTATGCGTGTGGGGGAGAAGCTCTGTTTCACGGATATAACAAAACTGCAGTTATGTTGGTTGCAAGTGTTACTGTACTAGTAGGGTTAGTTGTCTTTATTTATAAAGATCGCAAGAAAAAACAAGGAAAACAAAAGCACAAATAATAAGTGTGGCGAATAGTTGTATTTTTCTATTTCCAATCTTTTCCATAAGTTGTAAACTAAGATAGGAAATGGGGGAAATCAATGAAGAGTAATGAAAAAACACCTTTAACAACTTCGCTTATTTTACTATTATCAATCACTTGTGGCGTTGTTGTTGCCAATATGTATTATATCCAGCCGATTGGAACGAAAGTAGCAGCAAGCTTATCTGTTAGCACAAGTGCAGTCGGGATATTGACGATGTTGACCCAATTAGGCTATGCGTTAGGGTTACTGTTTTTAGTTCCTTTAGGGGACGTGGTGGATCGTCCAAAATTGATCATTCGAATGGCAGCGTTATCTGCCGTCTCTCTGTTGGCCGCTTTTTTTGCGCCTTCGTTTACGTTATTTGCATGCGCTTCTTTCTTGATTGGGTTACTTTCGATCGTACCACAGATCATCATTCCTTACGGTGCGGTATTAGCGGGACCAAAAGCAAGAGGGAAGGTCATGGGTACATTGCTTAGCGGTTTACTCGTGGGGATTTTGCTTTCTCGCACGGTATCTGGCATTGTTGCAAGTCTTTTTTCTTGGCGGATGATCTATTTATTTGCTTTATGTGCAGTCGGAATTCTTACACTTCTGCTTTACTGGAAAATGCCGCGTTCTGTCCAGCAAAGTAGTACAGCTGTTTCATACCTTGATTCACTTAAAAGTTTGCCACATTTAGTTGCTTCTCAACGTCTATTAAGAGAAGCGGCAGTCAGTGGATTTTTCATGTTTGGAACATTTTCGATCTTTTGGTCTACGTTGATTTTTTATATTAGCAGTCCCGCCTACAATTGGGGAACATTCGAAGCAGGGATATTAGCGATTTTTGGTTTGTCTGGAGCAGTTGCTGCACCTATCGTGGGACGACTGGCAGATTCTTATTCTGAAAGAAAAATCGTGTATATGGGACTTGTCATGCAAACAATAAGCTTTATTGCTTTATTGGTTGGCGGAAGCCATTTGGCCATTTTGCTTTTAGCTATTATTTTATTAGACGTCGGGAATCAATTTGGTCAAGTCGCCAATCAAACACGAGTACAAGGGTTAGGTGAAGCAGCAAGCAACCGAAATAATACTGTATTTATGTTTATGTACTTTATTGGAGGTGCGGCTGGTTCATTGCTAGGGACGACAATGTGGCAGCAGTATGGCTGGTTAGGTGTAACGGTTAGCGGGCTTGTTTTTCAAGGATGTGCGTTCTTCTTTCAAACAGTTGTTTTTAAAGGAAAGAGAAATCTCGAAAATAAAAAATAGACGAAAAGAGGTTGTGAAAAGTTGTTCTGCATCAAGTAATAAGAATAGCCAAATAAAAATAGCTCCTCATATTTTGCCGTTTTTTGAGCTAATACCGAAGGTCAGCTAATTGGCCACCATTTATTCAGAAGAAGGAGTTGTGACAAAACTTTTGTCACAGCTCCTTTTTTTCAACTATTCAATCAAACGTTTATTTTGGTTCAATCTCAATGACTCGTTGCACAAGATCTTGATAAAATTCTTGTTCATGAGAGACGATGATTACTGTTCCTGGAAATTTCTGTATCCCGTCTTGTAAGCTTTCTTTCGTTTCTTGATCGATATGGTTCGTCGGTTCATCGAGAATCAGTAAATTGCCTTGGTTCATTGTCAACTGTGCAAGTTTTACCTTAGTTTGTTCCCCACCACTTAATGTAGTGAGAGGTTCACTTGCTAATTGATTAACTAACCCTGCTTTAGCTAGTTGGCGACGTAATTCTTTGATAGTCGCTTTTGGAAATTGACTGCTTAAATATTGTAGTGGTGTTTCTAATGGATTTTCCCAGTACAGATCTTGTGAAAAGTAATTGATTTTTGTGTTATCTGGGAAGTGGAAATCGCCACTTATTTTTTCAATCTCACCGATCAGTGTTTTTAATAAAGTAGATTTTCCAATCCCGTTGAAGCCTCGAATGGCAATATTTTCACCAAAGCGGATGGTCAAATTGATGGGTGCAAGTAGCGGTCGATCATATCCGATGACTAAATCAGTTGTTTCCACTGCTAATGTCGTGACAATAGGCGAGAATGGAAAATCAAAGACAGCTTTACTTGCTGAAGCTGGAGGCGTCAGCCGTTCGATTTTATCTAATTGTTTTTGTCGGCTTTTTGCCATCGTTGATCGGGAACCGGCTTTGTATTTTCGAATATAAGCTTCGGTCTTTTCGATTTGTTTTTGTTGAGCATGATATTGGCGCAAATAGCTTTCGCGATTTTGTTCCTTTTGTTTCAATGCTTGTTTTAGATGGCCAGTATACTTAGTAATCTTTCCAAACTCGATGTCTGCGATATGGGTGGTGATCTGATCAAGAAATTCTTGGTCATGGGAAATCACGATATACGCACCGTCAAAATCCTGAAGAAACTGCGTCAGCCATTGGATATGCTGATCATCTAAGTGATTGGTTGGTTCATCTAAGATCAGAACATCTGGGTTTTCTAAAAGTAGTTTTGCTAAAATCACCTTTGAACGTTGTCCACCACTTAGATTTTTCAACAGTGAATCTAAACCTAAGACATCGATCCCCAACCCGCTGCTCATCTCAGCAACTAAGGTGTCGATTTGATAAAACACTCCTTGGTCTAATTCCGTTTGGAGTTTCCCAGCTTTTTCCAGCAAGGAATCATCGAAGGTCTCGCTATATGTTTGGTAAAGAAAAGCAATTTTTTCTTCCTTTTCGTATTCTTTTGCGTACGCAGTTTTTAGAAATTCTTCGATTGTTAATGTTTCATCGACTTCCACATATTGATCGAGGTAACCTTTGTGAATATTTTTTTGCCAATGGATCTGTCCGTCATCTGGTAAGATCTCACCAGTGATGATTTTAATCAATGTACTTTTGCCGGCTCCGTTTTGTCCAATCAGCCCAAGATGTTCGCCAGCATTTAATTGCAGATCGACACCTTCATAGAGGATTTTGTCGCCAAATTGCTGGGTAATGTTGTTTAATGTCAGTATACTCATAATAACTCCTTTTTCATAAAAAAACTGCAGACATAAAGCGTCCACAGTGAATCACTTGCTTGGTTTTCATGCAACATGGATTGTTTGATTGAACCATCTTATGAAACCTAACACGGATTCCTATTTATTGTCAAGAAAATGAAAAAAATGCAATTTGGTCTATACTAATTATTGTAAAAAGAAAAAAAGAATGCTATAATTGGGCTATACCAAAATACAAAGGAGCAATCACTATGGAAATCATTCGTGTAAAAAACGCTGAAGAAGGCGGAAAAAAAGCATTTGAAATCATCAAAGAAGGTATGAACAAAGGTGCAAAAGTATTAGGATTGGCAACAGGAAGCACACCAGTTACTTTATATAAAGAAATGACTTCAAGCGATTTGGATTTCAGTGAAATGACTTCTGTAAACTTAGATGAGTACGTTGGACTAGGCGGTTCAGATGAACAAAGCTACCGTCATTTCATGGATGTCCAATTATTTGATAAAAAACCATTCAAAGAAACGTTTGTACCAGATGGAAAAGCAGAAGATCTGGAAGCAGCATGCAAAAAGTATGATCAAATCATCGATGTACATCCAATCGATATCCAAATCTTAGGAATCGGGCAAAATGGACATATCGGTTTCAATGAACCTGGTGCTTCATTTGATGGAACGACTTCAGTAGTTGACTTAACAGAATCAACAATCAATGCAAACAAACGATTCTTCGATAAAGCAGAAGATGTACCAACAAAAGCTGTTTCAATGGGAATCGGTTCAATTATGAAAAGTAAAGAAATCGTCTTGATGGCATTTGGCGAAAGCAAAGCTGATGCAATCAAAGGGATGATTGAAGGACCTGTAACGAATCATTTACCAGCAAGTGTATTGCAAAACCACGACAATGTTGTTGTGATCATCGATGAAGAAGCAGCAAGTAAGTTGTAATTTTCAATAGTAGGCTAAAGAGGTTGTAAAATCAGCGTTTTGACCTGAGTATTAGAGAAGACAAAGGAAAAATAGCTCCCCATATTTTGCCGTTTGTTGAGTAATACCGAGGGTCAGCTGATTGAACACCGTTTATTCATAAAAAGGACTATGACAAAAATTTTGTCACAGTCCTTTTTTCGTAAAAGGTAAAAATTGCACTTTTTTTGTCTGCTCCTTTCAGACATGATATATTGGACTGGAGGGTGTTTAGATGAATGATATGGTATTGACAATTCCAGAGATTATTTTACGTTTAGGGATCGCTATGCTATTTGGCGGAGCAATTGGCTTTGAGCGACAATATAAAAATCGTCCAGCAGGTATGCGTACGCATATTTTAGTTTGTATGGGAGCATGTATCATTGCATTGATCCAAGTCGAGATCGCTAGTGGAGCATTAAGAGATGCTTTAGAGTATCCACAGCTTGCTGGAACGATTCGTTCAGATGAAGCAAGGCTGATTGCTCAAGTGGTGAGTGGTGTCGGTTTCTTAGGCGCGGGAACGATCATCGTCACGAAACAATCGGTGACGGGACTTACGACTGCCGCTTCTTTATGGGCAATTGCTGGATTAGGGATCGCCATCGGCATGGGTTACTATTCCATTGCGATCATCAGTTTTATCGGGATTGCTATTGCACTCACAGTAGTGAAACGCGTGATCCATGTACCTACGACTAAAAAGTTAGAAATCCAATTTATCCATAGAAAAGAAACCAAAGATTTTCTTACCGATTATTTTGAAGAGAAAAATATCGTAATCGAAGATGTGAATTTTGACGTAAAATTCGTTGATGACTACCGAGTGTACAAAAATATCTATACGATTGATCTTCCAAAAGGGCTCACTTATGCCGATGTGATCGAGGAGTTGTCCGTACACAAAAATATCACAAAGCTGCATTTAGTCAGTATTACGCAATAAATGATCTGAGGTTGTAAAATAGATGTCCTACATCAAGTAATAAGCCCAGCCAAATAAAAATAGTTCCTTATATTTTTCGTTTGGCTGGGCTTATTACGAAGATGCAAGCTTTTGAACACCGTTTATTTGGAAAAAGGGACTGCAGTATAATTTTTGTCACTACTCCAAACCGTGTTTTTGTTTAAGTACTCGTCTACTCATTAAAATATGTTTATTTTTTTTTGTTTTTTTTAAGCAAATGAAAATCTCAGCGCGTAACTCTTTGTTAAATGATAGAATAGAAGTATCAAAGGACCTTGGAGGAGATGTATGCAATCACGTTTTAAACAATCAAAATTATTTTTCTGGACAGTGGAGCTAGTACTCACGATCATCGGCGTGTACTTTATTTTACAAATGCCGAATATTTTTAGTCCAATATTGAAAATGCTTTCGGCTATTTTTTTACCATTGCTTGTTGCTGGTTTTATCTATTATATGTTCGATCCAATCGTTGTTTTTCTCGAAAAGCATCGGATCCCGAGAGTGTTCGGTTTTTTATTGACGTTTTTGGTCGTAATCATTTTAGTTGTTTTAACTGTCATGAATGTAGTGCCTCAGTTAATGGAACAGACAATTCAATTGACCCAGAGCTTGCCAACGTATGCAGATGAAACAAGCAAATGGTTAAATGAATTGGCGCAGCGGGAAGAGTTTAAAAATTTCAATTTGGAAGAACAATTAGCATCAGCAAATTTATCTCTTAGTAATTTGTTCAATATCATATTAGTCAGTTTATCTGCAAGTGTCTCAAAAATCATTTCATTTATGATGCAATTTTTTATTTTGTTATTTACCGTTCCATTTATTTTGCTATTTATGTTCAAGGATGGGCACAAATTTATTGATGCGTTGTCTCACTTCTTTCCGAAAGCGATTCGTAAAGAGTTACGCCAAACGGTAAAAGAATTAAACGAAACATTATCTGCCTATATCAGCAGTACGATCTTAGATGCTTTGATTATTGGTGTAATGAGCTTTTTGGCAATGAGAATATTCGATCAGCCTTATAGCTTGTTGCTTGCGGTCATTTGCGGAATCACGAATATTATCCCGTATGTCGGCCCTTTTATTGGAGCGGTACCAGCAATCATTGTCGGTTTGTTTATCTCTCCATTTCAAGCTTTGTATATGGCGTTGTCGATTTTAGTGATCCAACAATTAGATGGAAATTTGATCAAGCCGTTGTTATTTGGGAAATCAATGAATATCCATCCTTTGACGATCATCTTGGTATTGATTGGAGCAGGAAGTGTCGCAGGAATATTAGGCATGCTGATTTGCATACCTGTCTATGCAGTGATTAAGACGATAATATTAAATATTCGGAAAATCTATTTATTGAGAAGAATGGAACATGTTTCGGAAAAGTTAGACAGTCCAAAAGTGCTGGAAGAAACAAGTGAATAAGCATAAAAAAGAGTTCAGTGTACATTTAAAATATCTGTACGCTAAACTCTTTTTATTTTTCGAAAAATTTTTGAATTAAAATAAATCCTTATTCCAATCCAATCAAATAATCGTCGTCTTTCATCGCTTCTACATGACCTAACAAATAGCCGTTTCCGACTTGTGAGAAGAAGTCATGGTTGCTTGTGCCTGTTGAAATCCCGTTCATTACGATTGGGTTGACATCATTGGCAGTATCTGGAAAGAGTGGATCCATCCCTAGGTTCATCAATGCTTTGTTGGCATTATAGCGTAGGAATGTCTTGACTTCTTCTGTCCAGCCGATTGGATCGTATAATTCTTCTGTATAACGTTCTTCGTTTTCGTAAAGCTCATAAAGAAGATTGTACATCCAGTCTTTTAACGTTTCTTGTTCTGCTTCAGGTAACTCGTTGAATCCTAATTGGAATTTGTAACCGATGTAGGTTCCATGTACAGATTCATCTCGGATGATTAGTTTGATGATCTCTGCTACGTTAGCCAATTTGTTGTTTCCTAAATAATAAAGAGGAGTATAAAAACCTGAATAGAACAAGAATGTTTCTAAAAAGACGCTGGCAATTTTCTTTTCTAGCGGTGTACCGTGCTTGTAGATTTCATTGATACGCTCAGCTTTTTTTTGCAGATAAGGATTCGTATTTGTCCAGTCAAAAATTTCTTCGATTTCTTTTTTCGTATT
Organism: Enterococcus sp. E4-223; assembly: GCF_035727065.1. Lineage (NCBI taxonomy): Bacteria > Bacillati > Bacillota > Bacilli > Lactobacillales > Enterococcaceae > Enterococcus > Enterococcus sp. E4-223. The sequence goes on from NZ_JAPMLH010000004.1 coordinate 91,468, forward strand.
CAGTGTACTAAAAATAGAAGAATAACTTTTGGCATGAACGGATTCCATGAATTGAATATTGTTCAAAACGGCTTCTTCATGGGGAGTGCGGACATCTTTACGCAACTGATCCATGCCACTTTCAGATTGGACAGTATCTAGCAGTGTCAAACCGCCAAATACATGTCCTACTGTATCTTTTTCCAATTGAGACAATGTACGCCAATCATCTAGGTCATTTGAAAGTGGGATACGTGTATCTAGCCAAAATTGCTCTGTCAGCTTCTCCCAAGTGGATTTATCAATGATATCTTCAATTTCATTCCAGTTTATTGCTTCATAATATGTTTCTGACATGAGAATGCTCCTTTAATTAAAATATGAATAAGCGAATCTATCTATGATATTAGATCACGCAGCTTTCACATTGATTGCTTCCGATTTCTTCTGCATCATCAGTAAAGGTACGTACGTAATAAATGGATTTGATTCCTTTATGGAAAGCGTAATGTCTTAAAATATTCAAATCACGTGTCGTTTGCTTCGTTGTTGTCTTCCATTCATAAATGCCTTCTGGGATTTCAGAACGCATGAATAAAGTCAAACTCATGCCTTGATCGACGTGTTGTTGTGCCGTTGCATAAACATCGATTACTTTACGCATGTCCATATCATAAGCAGAAGTGTAATACGGAATCGTCTCATTGGATAGATAAGGCGCTGGGTAATAAATTTTACCGATTTTCTTCTCTTGGCGTTCTTCGATCATGCGAGTGATAGGATGAATACTTGCGCTCGTATCGTTGATATATGAAATTGAGCCATTTGGTGCTACTGCCAAGCGATTTTGATGATACAGTCCATCTTTCATTACTGCTTGTTTCAAAGCATTCCAATCTTCAGCAGTTGGGATAAAAATGCCTTCAAACAATGCTTTGACTTTTTCTGATTTTGGCTGGAATTCTCCAGTTACGTATTTTTCGAAATAAGTGCCGTCAGCATAAGCTGATTTTTCAAAATTATGGAAAACTTGTTTTCTTTCACGAGCGATATTGTTGCTTTCAACAAGTGTCCAATAATTCAACAGCATGAAGTAAATATTTGTAAAGTCTAATGAATCCTCTGAGCCATATTCCATTTGTTCTTTTGCAAGATAAGTGTGTAAGCCCATGGCACCTAATCCAATCGTATGATTCAGCTTATTTCCGTTTTGGATCGGTGGTACGACATCGATATCAGATGCATCTGTAATAAATGTCAATGCACGAGTCATCGTACGCACAGATTGACCAAAGTTAGGGCTTTGCATCAAATTCACGATATTTGTCGAGCCTAAGTTACATGAGATATCTGTTCCTAATACTTCATATTCCTGTTTGCCGTTAATCACAGAAGGCGTTTGAACTTGTAAAATCTCTGAACATAAATTACTCATGATGATCTTGCCATCGATTGGATTCTCGCGGTTCGCTGTATCAATATTGATTACGTAAGGATAGCCAGATTCTTGTTGTAATTTTGAGATTTCATTTTCAAGATCACGCGCTTTGATTTTTTGTTTGCGAATGTTTGGATTTGCAACTAGATGATCATACTCAGCTGTAATATCTACATAAGAGAATGGGACACCATATTCTTTTTCGACACTATATGGACTAAATAAATACATATCTTCGTTTTTACGTGTCAATTCATAAAATTTATCAGGTACGATCACGCCAAGAGAAAGAGTTTTTACGCGAATCTTTTCATCTGCATTTTCTTTTTTTGCTGAAAGGAAAGCAATAATGTCTGGATGGAAAACGTTCAAATAAACCACGCCAGCTCCTTGACGCTGACCTAATTGATTAGAATAGCTGAAACTATCTTCGAATAATTTCATGACTGGAACGACACCACTTGCAGCACCCTCATATCCTTTGATAGGAGCGCCGGCTTCACGAAGATTTGATAAAGTAATCCCTACGCCGCCACCAATACGGGACAATTGCAAAGCAGAGTTGATTGAGCGCCCGATAGAGTTCATATCGTCAGTGACTTGAGTCAAGAAACAAGACACCAATTCGCCCCGACGTTTACGTCCAGCATTCAAGAAAGAAGGTGTAGCTGGCTGATATCGTTGATGGATCATTTCGTCTGCAAGAGCAAGTGCTAATTCTTCATCCCCGTTCGCAAAGTAAAGCGCATTGAAGGCTACTCGATCTTCATAAGTTTCCAGATAAGCGGAACCGTCGTTGGTTTTCAACGCATATTGAGAATAAAATTTGTAAGCAGCCATAAAAGATTTGAAAGAAAAATGTTGCTCGTCCAAAAATTGATATAGCTTTTCAATAAATGATGGTGAATACAATTGAATGAATTCTGCTTCTATATATTCTTGATCGATCAAGTAATTGATTTTTTCCATAATAGATGGAAAAGTCATCGTATTTGGTTTGACATTTTCCTCAAAAAAGGCAACTAAAGCTTCTTTATCCTTATTCAAAGGGATTTGACCATTGACTGGCCGATTGATTTCATTATTCAGCTTGAAATAACTGACATCTTGTAAATTTTTAAGACTCATACGTACGCCCAACCTTCATTTCGTATTTGATGATGCTTGATTGCAAATCATTGCATTGTTTTTAAGCTTTAAAAAAGGATTTGGAAGTTTGCGACAAAAACTGGTGCTGTCTCAAGCCCTTCAAATCCATGTATCACGTTTTGATTCTTTTAGTCATGTTAGCTGGCAAGTTTACGCAACTGATCAGGACGGAATCCGATAACTGTTTCTGCATCAGAAGTAATGACAGGAACACTTTGGAATCCTTGTGCTTTCAACCAGTCTACTGCTTCAGGCTGTTCATCGATATTGACTTCTTCAAAAGCAATTTGATTTTCTGTTAAAAACCGTTTGACCATCTTACATTGCATACAATTATTTTTAGAAAAGATTTTTACGTTCATGGTGAGTGCCTCCTCTAACACATTCTTATTATCTATAATAGATAGTATAAAACTCTTAGTAAAAAAGTCAAACAACAAACACTACATATTGTGTTGTGGAAACTGTGGAATACTAAGTTTTGTGTTTTTGAAAAAAGAGCTGAAAACAAGTATCGTGTGGGAAAATAGCAAATTTAATAGAGAAAAAATTGTGGAAAACTATGAAGAAATATTTTTTTCTCATTTTTATCTATCAATACTAAAGATTCGCTCATAATATCACAAGTATAATTGACATTCTCAATTACCGAGAGTATTCTATGTGAGAATGATTCTCATTTATTTGCGTAACACGTAAGAAAATTAGAACATAAAATGAATGATTTTAATACATGATTTATTTCACAAGAGAGGAATCAATATGCAGACCTTAGCGCAGGCAAAGCAAAATTTCGTTTATCAAGTCGAACGAATCGAAACAGAAGAAAAAACAAAACGCCATTTGCAAAATATCGGGATCGTTGCCGGAAGTAAAATCGTCGTCGTCAATTTATCAGGCAACAATGCCATTTTACTGGTAAAAAGTCATCGAGTGGCAGTAAGTCGGGAAATACTAGGTCAAATCTTTGTCAATAAAAAGACTGCTTCCTCTGAAAGCTGGACTTCTCTTGATCAATTAAAAGCAGGAGAGACTGGGATCGTCGTAGCAATCCACGGACAAGGCGCAGTGAAGCGACGGTTAATGGATATGGGATTGACGCGAAATGTAAAAATAGTTATCCGAAAACTAGCTCCTCTGGGAGATCCAATCGAACTGACAGTGCGAGGGTATGAACTGACGTTACGAAAGTCAGAGGCCGAACTAATCTTGATACAAAGGGAGGAAAAAGAATGAATATCGCGTTAGTCGGAAATCCAAACAGCGGGAAAACTAGCTTGTTCAATCTCTTGACTGGTTCGAATCAATATGTAGGGAATTGGCCGGGCGTAACAGTAGAAAAAAAAGAAGGATCGTTGAAAAAAAATCCGAACATTCATATTCAGGACCTACCCGGCATCTATTCTTTGTCTCCTTATACACCAGAAGAAGTGATTGCAAGAGATTATTTGGTTCAGGAACAGCCTGAACTGATCATCAACATTATTGATGCTACCAATTTAGAACGGAATCTTTATTTAACTACGCAGTTATTGGATTTAGACATTCCTATGATCATTGGTCTGAATATGATGGATGTCATCAAAAAAGAAGGAAAAAAAATCAATCTAGAAAAGCTTTCCTATGGTCTTGGTGTACCAGTTTTACCAATCAGCGTATTGAAAAAGCAAGGAATCGAAAAACTAATCGAAAAGATTCAGGAGTCTGCAAAAAAGCGGCCTTCTATTCCTGTTCCCTGTACATATGATCCACGTTTAGAAGCAGCTTTACATGAAATTGAAGATGTACTAGGAGAACAAAGCGGCAAGAAACGCTGGTATGCAATGAAATATTTTGAACGAGATCAGAAGGTAAGAGAGGATTACGAGATAACAGTTTCTCAGCAAAAAGAGATCGAGCAACTGATCCAGTTAACAGAGAAACTATTGGACGACGATAGTGAGACGATTCTGGTCAATGAACGTTATGAATTTATTACCCAACTATGTACACTCTGTGTTGTGTCAAATGATTCTTTCCAATTATCGATGAGTGACAAAATCGATCAGATTGCAACGAATCGTTGGTTAGCCTTGCCGATCTTCGCATTTGTGATGTGGCTAATCTATTATCTGGCTATTCAAACAGTAGGAACAATGGGGACAGATTGGATCAATGACACATTGTTTGGTACATGGTTACCAGAACATGTTGGCAGATTGTTAGCTGAATGGCAAGTAGCGGGATGGATGCAGGAGCTGATCTTGAACGGCATCATCGCAGGCGTGGGAGCAGTGTTAGGATTTCTACCGCAATTGATCATATTGTTTTTATGCTTGAGCTTTCTGGAAGACTGCGGATATATGGCGAGGATCGCTTTTGTCATGGATCGACTTTTCAGGAAATTCGGTCTTTCAGGAAAATCCTTCATTCCTATGCTGATTGCTACAGGATGTGGAGTGCCAGGCGTCATGGCCAGTCGCACGATTGAAAACGAGCAAGATCGTCGTTTGACGATCATGGTCACAACCTTCATGCCTTGTTCTGCAAAGTTGCCGATTATTGCCTTAGTAGCAGGGGCCTTTTTTCCTCATCAATCTTGGGTAGCTCCTTCTGCCTATTTTCTTGGTATGACTGCAATTATTTTCTCTGGAATCAGCTTGAAAAAAACACGTTTGTTTGCTGGAGATACAGCTCCTTTTATCATGGAATTGCCCGCATATCATTTTCCTCAATGGTCAGCGGTCCTAAGACAAACCTATGACCGCAGCAAGTCTTTTGTTAAAAAAGCAGGAACGATTATCTTTGTTTCTAGTATCGTGATCTGGTTCAGCTCTTCTTATAATTTTTATGCTCAACCTGTTTCTGAAGACCAAAGTATCTTAGCCTTTTTCGGGCGAATCCTGGCAGTTGTTTTTCAGCCGCTTGGTTGGGGAAACTGGCAAGGAACAGTCGCAGCGATTACAGGATTGGTCGCTAAAGAAAATATTATTGGCACATTTGGTATTTTGTTTGGTCATGCGGAAGTATCCGAAAATGGCAGAGAAATCTGGCAAGTGCTACAACACACATATACTCCCGCAGCAGCTTATTCATTGTTAGCCTTCAATTTACTTTGTGCGCCTTGTTTTGCGGCAATTGGGGCTATCCATCGGGAAATGAATGCCAAGAAATGGACTTGGATCGCCATAGGGTATCAATGCGGTTTAGCTTATTTAGTTAGTTTTGTGATTTATCAGTTGGGACACTTATTGGAGGGTGGACAGGTAGCGTTAGGGACGTATCTTGCTATTTTACTGATGATAGGACTCGTTTATGTTTTGTTCCGTCAGCCAAAATCCAAGAACCAGTTTTATACTATATTGTCATTAGAAGGAGAGGAATAGGATGGCGACATTCTTATTAAGTGTGTTAATCTTTGGAAGTGCAGGCGCCATTGTCTATACTCGTTTAAAATCCGGTAAGAATTGTGATGACTGTCAAACAGCTTGCCCAGTAAAAAAGGAACAGATCAAGCGATGATCAGTCGTTGCAAGAGGCTATTCTCCCCTTTTTTGCTTATTTTGCTAGAGCATAGTAAGATGAGGGAAAGTAAAAAAAGAAAGAGGAAAGAAAATGTCTGGAAAGAAAAAAATCGTCCGCCCGCGCTACCAGCAGATTGCTGTTGATTTAGCCGAACGTATCGTTGAAAACCGATATAAAGTGGGTGAGAAGATCCATGCCCGCTCAACACTTGCCAGTACGTACAATGCTTCTCCTGAGACTACCCGCAAGGCTATCAATGTGCTGGTAGATCTTGGAATCATGGAAGTACGGCATGGAAGTGGGGCATTTGTTGCTTCGAAGGAAAAAGCAAAAGATTTCCTATTGCAATATCAAGATGTACAATCCATCCAAGATACAAAAGCAGAAATCATGGCAAGTGTGGAGAAGCAACAAGATGAGCTGAACCATTTTTCTCAATTATTGGATCAGCTGGTCAATCAAACGAAGCGAATACATAAGATGAATCCTTTACTTCCGTTTGAATTATCTTTATCAGAAAAAGCAATGCATCTGGACCGTTCGATTAGCGAGTTGAATATCTGGCAGGCGACTGGCGCCACAGTTATCGCAATTTCTCATAATGAAGAACTGCTTGTTTCACCTGGCCCCTATGCTAAATTTACGGCAGGGGACATCGTTCATTTTATTGGAAATGAATATACGCTACAGCGTATGACAAACTTTTTTTACCCGGAGCATCAGCTTGCAGAATGATTGTGTGAAATATTAAAAAAATATTAACTTGGCTAAACCTTTTATTTACAAAGATTTAGCCAAGTTTTTTTCAGTTTGGACAAGCAAATTTCTTTCATTTTTGACAAAGTGACTACATGATGTTAACATAGTGTGGTCACTTTTTTCAGAAAGAAAAATGAATTTACATAAAAAAGGAGAATTTGTTTGGTAAAAGTAGAAGTAAAACATTTAACAAAGATATTTGGTAAAAAGACACAAGCCGCTTTAGATATGATGAATGATCACCAGCCGAAAACGGAGATTTTAAAGAAAACCGGTGCAACGGTTGGTGTGTATGACGTGAATTTTGACGTAAAAGAAGGAGAAATCTTCGTGATCATGGGGCTTTCCGGGAGTGGGAAATCCACATTGATCCGTCTATTGAATCGTCTGATTGAGCCAACTTCGGGCAGTATCTATATTGATGGAGAAGATGTATCGAAGTTAAGCAAAGAAGAATTGCGAGAAGTCCGTCGTCATAAAATCAATATGGTTTTCCAAAACTTCGGTCTGTTTCCACATCGAACGATCTTGGAAAATACAGAATACGGGTTAGAAGTCCGTGGTGTACCTAAAGAAGAACGACAAGAAAAAGCAGAAAAAGCATTAGAAAATTCTAGTTTGCTTTCATTTAAAGACCAATATCCTAGTCAGTTATCTGGTGGGATGCAACAACGGGTTGGCCTAGCCAGAGCTTTAGCAAATGATCCTGAGATCTTGCTGATGGACGAAGCGTTCTCGGCTCTTGATCCGCTGATCCGGCGAGAAATGCAAGACGAATTACTGGACCTGCAAGCCAATGTTCAAAAAACGATTATTTTCATTACCCATGATTTGAATGAAGCTTTACGGATTGGGGACAGAATCGCCTTGATGAAAGACGGCGAAATCATGCAGATCGGAACAGGTGAAGAAATATTGACCAATCCAGCAAATGATTATGTACGTGAATTTGTGGAAGAAGTCGATCGTTCCAAAGTGCTTACGGCTCAAAACATCATGGTACCTGCATTGACGACGAATATCGAATCTGATGGACCAAACGTTGCATTGACAAGGATGCGTAATGAAGAAGTCAGCATGCTGATGGCTGTTGACAGAAAGAGACACCTGAAAGGGATCATCACTGCAGATCAAGCGTTAGAAGCTAGGAAGCAAAAACGTCCATTGATCGACTTCCTAGATGAAAATGTGACGGTGATTGGGAAAGACATGGTGGTAAGTGATATTTTCAATATTATTTATGACTCACCGACTCCACTTGCAGTTGTAGAGGATGGAAAATTAAAAGGTGTCGTCATCCGAGGTAGTGTGATTGAAGCATTAGCAGAAACAAGCGAGGTGAGTGAACATGAATAATCTATTGAACTATCAATTACCAGTGGCAAACTGGGTAGAAAATATCACAGAATGGTTTACGACAACTTTTTCTGGCCTATTTTCATTTTTACAAACGATCGGACAGGCAGTGATGTCGGGGATTACAAATTTACTGTTAGTGATTCCAGCTCCTTTGTTTATCTTGTTATTGACGGTAGCAGCTTTCTTTATTTCTAAGAAACGTCCAGGACTTACGTTGTTCACATTAATCGGTCTATGGTTTATTTATAACCAAGGTCTATGGAATGATTTGATGAATACTGTCACACTTGTTCTTTTATCTAGTGTGATCTCGATCATCATTGGGGTACCATTAGGGATCTTGATGGCAAAAAGCAGTAAAGCCCAAAGTATTATCAAACCGATCCTTGACTTTATGCAGACAATGCCAGGATTCGTTTATTTGATTCCAGCAGTTGCATTTTTCGGTATCGGGATGGTTCCAGGGGTATTTGCCTCAGTCATCTTTGCTCTGCCACCAACCGTTCGTTTTACGAATTTAGGGATTCGACAAGTTCCTAAAGAATTAGTAGAAGCTTCTGATTCATTCGGGAGCACAAGTCGTCAAAAACTATTCAAACTAGAATTGCCTTTAGCTAAAAGTACGATCATGGCAGGGATCAATCAAACAACAATGCTGTCACTTTCAATGGTCGTTATTGCCTCTATGATCGGTGCACCCGGCTTAGGACGCGGCGTATTATCAGCATTGCAAAGAGCACAAGTCGGGAATGGATTTGTCAACGGGGTTGCATTAGTTATCTTAGCAATCATCATTGACCGTTTTACACAGCATTTGAACCAGCCAAACAATAAAAAAGCTGCAGGAGCAACAACACAGAAAAGTAAAAAACGTCAAGGACTGATCATTGGTGCTGTAGTAGTAGTGATCTTAGGTGCGATTGGTATAGGGAGTTTTTCATCTGTCAAAGAAACAAAACGTATCAACTTATCTTATGTTGAATGGGATACAGAAGTTGCTTCAACAAATGTAGTCGGTGAAGTATTGAAACAAATGGGCTATGATGTAACGATGACGCCATTAGATAATTCAATCATGTGGAAATCTGTTTCAAATGGCGAGTCAGATGCCATGGTTTCAGCTTGGCTACCTAAAACTCATGGTTCACAATATGCACAATACAAAGATCAAGTCGAAGACCTAGGTGCCAATTTGACAGGAGCAAAAGTTGGTTTAGCAGTGCCAGCCTACATGGATGTAAATTCGATCGATGAGTTAACCGATCAGGCAGGTAAGAAAATCATAGGAATCGAGCCAGGAGCTGGTGTAGTTACGGCTGCTGAAAACACGATCCAAAAATATGACAACTTGAAAGACTGGAAAGTAGAGACATCTTCTTCAGGAGCAATGACCGTTGCACTAGGTCAAGCGATCAAAAAACACGAACCAATTGTAGTTACAGGATGGACACCTCATTGGATGTTTGCCAAATATGATCTGAAATACTTAGAAGATCCTGAAAACGGAATGGGAAGCGAAGAGCAGATCCATACGATGGTTCGAAAAGGATTGAAAGAAGACCAGCCAGAAGCTTACAAAGTATTAGACAATTTCCATTGGTCAGAAAAAGATATGGAAAAAGTTATGTTGGAAATCAACAATGGAAAAGATCCACAGCAAGCAGCAAAAGACTGGATCAAAGAGAACCAAGAATTAGTCGAAAGCTGGAAAAAATAAAAAGACAGACACGAAATAAATGGAGCTTCCAAAATTGGATCAAATATCCAAATTTGGAAGCTCCATGTTCGTCTCTATCTTTTTTGTCTATAAAAAAAGAGAATGCGTAGCTCATCTTCGAAACGTCCAAAGACGCCGACAAACTATTATGAATTTATGGGTGCGAGTCAAAGAGATCGATCGTAGGTATGAAAGACTAATGTGATTAAAGTTTATTATGTACGAAGTGCATTCTCAAAAAATATTAAAGAATATACATAGTTTATATACTTAAAAGTGATTAAATTCTTATTCAGGAATTATTTTGCTACGTTTCAAGAAGGAATTGTTTTTTGAAATTTAATGAATGTTAGAATAATAGTCTAAAAACATTAATTTAGGGGTGATTAGATTATGAAACATTTAAAAATTTTGTCTATTAAAGAGACACAACTTATCTATGGGGGTACCACTCATAGTGGAAAATATTATGGAAATGGAGTGTATTGCACTAAAAATAAATGTACGGTCGATTGGGCCAAGGCAACTACTTGTATTGCAGGAATGTCTATAGGTGGTTTTTTAGGTGGAGCAATTCCAGGGAAGTGCTAAAATGAAAAAAAATGCTAAGCAAATTGTTCATGAATTATATAATGATATATCTATAAGTAAAGATCCTAAATATTCTGATATTCTTGAGGTTTTACAAAAGGTATATTTAAAATTAGAAAAACAAAAATATGAATTAGATCCCAGTCCTTTAATAAATAGATTGGTGAATTATCTATATTTTACTGCTTATACTAATAAAATAAGATTCACTGAATATCAAGAGGAATTAATAAGAAATTTGAGTGAAATTGGAAGAACTGCTGGAATAAATGGTTTATATCGAGCAGATTATGGAGATAAATCTCAATTTTAATGATACTTATAATATTAAATATGTCTCAAAATTTTTTGATTAGAAAAATAGGTATATTGAATCAGTGCCATAAAAGTATTTATAGTTTGTAGGGGGAATCGTAATGGAAGAAAAAAATAGACTAAATGCTAAACAATGTTCAGATCAAGAGCTTAAAAAATTAAAGGAGGTGCTGGAACAAAACCTCAAGGAAAACCGGCATCAAATTTAGTGGAATGTGTTTTTTCATTATTTAAAAAGTGTAACTAAAATTTTTTTTATGATATCCTAAAATCAGGAGGGGATCTCTTGATTACTATCGATACAAAAGCTTATCTATTAAGAATGTTCGTGGGAAACTTTTTCTTTTTTCTCTTATTTTATATGACTAATACTGATCTTAACAAAAGAAAATATTTTTTTGTATGTTTATTGATACCACTCACTTTTTTTGTTGAATTATTTACTGATGTTTCCGCAGCTATACCTATAATCGGAAGTTATTTTATATTAAAGGAAAAGAAGAAAACTAATATAGTGCTTTTAAATAAATTACTATTATGTATGCTTATTGATGATTTCAGATCTATTATTACTTCCATGGTTATGACGTATATGTTTTCATTTGAAGGGATAAAAGGGTATGGTTATGTAGTATTCCAGATAATGCTTGATTCTTTGTTCTTACTGATGTTTATTTGGTTATATAGAAAATTAGCTATAAATAGGATTGTTGAACAGTCCAGTTCTAAACTTACTGCTATATTCATGATTTATTTACTTACAATTGGTTTATTTGTTTCTTATGTTGCTCATCAATATCAAGTATTTGATCATTTTGTGTTTGGTGTCTTAATATTTTTAATCATTCAAATGTTTGTTGTTCTATTTTTATTTATTAGAATAACTATTAGGCAACGAGAACAATATGAACAGCAATTGAAAAGAAAGGAATTGGTTTATCTAAAAAAATATACTGATTCACTGGAAAAAGATCAAGAAAAATTTGCCAGATTTAGACATGACTATAAAAATTTATTGCTGAGTTTAAAAGAAATCGCTAATCAAAACCATGATTCGATATTGGAAAAAGAAATAAAAGAATTAGAGATCTATTCTAATTCTTATCTAACCAATAAGTTTGAATATCGTTATTTAAAAAATATAAAAAATGAATATTTGAAAAGTTTGTTGATAGCGAAGCTATACCAAGCAAATAACAATAAGATTTGTTGTAAATTCGAATGTCCAAGTACTATTATTGAAGTTCCTGTTCCGATATTTGACTGTATTAGGGTGCTTGGAATTATTCTCGATAATGCAATTGAAGCATCTATAGAGAGTCAAGATAGAGAACTGTCTCTAGCTATTTACCGAGATGATAAATAGATAGAAATTTCGATATCGAATAGTTGTAGAGAGATACTACTCTCTATAGATACTCTAATGAAAAAAGGAATAACAACAAAAAAGGGACATCAAGGGTTAGGTTTATCTAGTATAGAGGAAATCAATAAAAAGAATCCCAATATGTTTGTGAACTATCAAAACGATCCGTATCAATTTACTACTCAAGTTATTTTGTTGTTTTGAGGGAAGGAGGATTTATGAGTTATCCAATAATATTATGTGAAGATCAAATTATACAATTAAGTCAGTTAGAACGAATTATTGATAACTTCATTCTTTTTCACGATGAAGTATTTAAGATAGCATTGAAAACACAAAGTCCGTTAGAAGTTAAAAAATACCTCAAACAATTCCGACCAAAGCAAGGAATATATTTCTTAGATATTGATTTAAATCATGAAGTTAACGGTATAGAATTAGCAGAAGTAATCAGAAAATATGATGTTCAAGCAAAAATCATTTTTACAACTACTCATGATGAGATGTTACCCGTAACAATAAAAAGAAGAGTTGAAACGTTAGGATTTGTAACAAAAGATCAAACACTAGATGAGTATCGAAACGAGATTGTTGAGTTATTGTTATTAGCGCAAGAAAGGATAGATGCAACAAAACAGGTTACGAATCAAGCATTTGTTTTTTCCATAGGTTCTCAAACATTTACTTTTGATATAAATGACATTTATTTTGTAGAAGCTTCAAAATTACCACATAGATTATCATTGTGTACTAAAGATGGGCAGTACGAATTTTATGGAAGAATTAGTGAGCTTGAAAAGAAATATCCTATGTTAACAAGAATTAGTCGAGCGTGTTTAGTAAATATCTTTAACGTTAAAGAAATAGATTTTAAAAAACGTTCACTATATTTTGATTCAGAGTTGGCCAGAAACTTTACTTTAGGGAAAGCACAAAAAATTAAGGAGAAGTTGAAAGAAAGCACTGTTTAGTGGTTTTTTCTTTAGGGAGATTGCATTTTTCTAATAAAATAGATTCCTTCACTAGTGCAAATTTTTCTGAATCCTATTAAAGTTGTACCAATTTTTATAGCTGTTATTAGTTACGTGCATAACAGCAATATTAGTTACTGGAGGAATATTTCTATGGTCTGGGACCAAAAAAGGGCCAAATGAATAGTTCTTTTCTTGTTTTTATTAAGTACCATAAAGGGGAATTAAAATTAAATGTATGGTGGAAGATGCGAAAGATTTGGCAAATTCTACTAATTTTTAGAAAGTGTTTTTCATTTTTTAGTTAAAAAATTTATCCTGTCAAGTGCAATCCTATGATTGTACTTGATAGGATTTGAGATAATTACTTTCCTGTTTTTATAAATTTAACTTGCAGGAACAGGCTTTAATGCACATCCGACAAGTACATTACCAATACCTCCTGTAACGGCCGAAATAGGTCCTCCTGCAGCACCAACTACAGCGCCGCCAAGTCCTTTTGTAAAAATATCTCTACCATTACATTTCCAAAGAATTTTTATCTGACTTTAATAAAAGATAAAAATTTAATATAATTATAAAAACTAGCACAAGAAGCTTTAGTAAAAAGTTCTGTCCATTCCAAACTTTTGAAAAGATAAAGAACATACCTATGTTCGTAATCGACACAAACCAATCTTGAGGTTTGATATTTTTTAATTGTTTACGCACCGGTCCACATGCCGAATCCAGCACCTAATAACCCTCCAACAACACCGCAAGCTGGTCCACAAATTGCTGTTCCTAAACCTGCACCACCTACTGCCCCTGTGGTAAGTCCACCTACAACTTGCCCCAATTTTCCCCAAGCATTATTGCCTCCACCAACAGTTTGTGCATTTCCACAATACTTAGTTCCTTTACATTTTGCATGTTTAAACACGCTTCTTTAAATAATATTTTTTACGGTGCTACTGTAACATATGTATTTGATTAACAGTAAAAATCTTCCTGAAACTTATCAAGTTTATTCTTGAATAGTAAAATTTCCAAAATAAATTTGATTCAGGAATGAAAAAGTTAGTGTTCAAGAACTGTTTTCAAAGTTTTTGTGGAATTATGAGACAATATTTTCACTGTATTAAAGCTATATTGAGAATTTTTCTATAAAAATTTTTTAGAAGGAGTTGTGTTAGATAAGTGATAAAATCATTTCCTTTTGTGCAGCAACAAGATGAAAAAGATTGTGGTGTTGCTTGCCTTTCGATGATTTTAAAATATTTTAAAACTGATATCCCGATTCATAAATTACGGGACCTATCTGGGACTGATTTAGAGGGTACTTCAGCATTTGGATTGAAAAAGACATTTGAAAAATTGTCTTTTGATTGTATGGCTATTCAAGCAGATAGTGAGATCTGGAAAGAAAGAGATCTTATCTTACCATTAATTGCACATATATTGGTTGATAACAGCTATATGCACTACGTTGTAATTTATAAAACGAAGGGAAACGTACTATGGATTGCAGATCCCGCTAATGGAAAAAATAGAAAAACGATTGAAGCGTTTCAAAAAGAATGGACAGGTATTCTTTTATTACCTATGCCTAGAGAAACTTATATTCCTATTAAAGAAAAAGTAGCTGGATTAAGTTCTTTTTTGCCTATAATTTGGAAACAAAAAGGATTAGTATTCCACATCGTTTTAGCATCGATTTTCATTACGTTTTTTGGCATAGGAAGCTCATATTATTTTCAAGGTATTCTTGATTTTTTCATCCCTAATCAAGCACGTTCAACTTTAAATATAATTTCCATTGGCTTGATCGCTGTCTATTTATTTCGGGTATTGTTTGAATATAGTCGTAGTTATCTTCTTATTATTTTAGGACAGCGAATGAGTATGGCAATTATGCTTCAGTATTTCAAACATGTGTTAACTTTACCAATGAATTTTTTTGCTACGAGAAAATCAGGGGAAATTATTTCTCGTTTTCTTGATGCCAGTAAGATTATTGATGCTTTAGCAAGTGCTACGTTATCAATATTTTTAGATATTGGTATGGTGTTGCTTGTTGGGGTTACGTTAGCTATTCAGAATAGTACGTTGTTTTTAATCACTCTATGCTCTTTGCCTTTTTATGTAGTTGCAATATTCGCTTTCGTGAAAAGCTATGAAAAATCGAACAGGGAAGAAATGGCAGCCGGTGCAGCTGTAAATTCTAGTATCATAGAAAGTCTTAAAGGAATAGAAACAATTAAAGCATATAGCGGTGAAGAGAAAGTATATAACCGTATAGACCATGAATTTGTTAAATTAATGAAAAAATCATTTCGTACGGTTACGCTTGATAATATTCAACAAGGAATTAAACATTTGATTCAATTAATTAGCAGTGCATTAATTTTATGGCTAGGTTCTTATTTTGTTATGGATAATAGAATTAGTCTGGGTCAACTTATCACATACAATGCTTTACTAGTATTTTTCACAGATCCTTTACAAAACATTATTAATTTACAAGTGAAAATGCAAACGGCTCAAGTTGCAAATAATCGTTTAAATGAAATTTTCGCGATTGATTCAGAAAAATCGAACCAGTCTTTTGAATATATGCTTTCTGAACAATTATTTCAACAAGATATCACTGTAAAAAACGTTTCATTCTCGTATAGCATGAAGGCCCCAACGTTGAACGAAATTTCATGTACAATTCCTTCGCACAGTAAAACGGCTATAGTTGGAGTTAGTGGTTCTGGAAAATCAACTCTTGCAAAGTTATTTGTTCGTTTTTATGAAGCATCAGAAGGATCGATCCATTATGGAAACATTAATCACTTAGACATTCCTTTTCAGATATTACGCGATCGAGTCACATATTTGCCTCAAGAGTCATTTTTCTTTAGTGGAACAATCATTGAGAATCTTATATTCGGTTTAGATAGCCCACCAAGTTTCGAACAAATAATAGAAGTTTGTGAGATAGTCCAACTAAATGAATTTATTAATCAACAGCCATTACGTTACGAGACATTGTTGGAAGAAGGTGGAAATAATCTTTCAGGAGGGCAACGACAACGATTAGCCATAGCACGGGCTTTATTAAAAAATCCGGACATATTAATTTTAGATGAAGCAACTAGTGGATTAGATACCTTGTTAGAACATGCAATTATGAATTATCTCCTCAATTTAAAAGAAAAAACGATTATTTTTATTGCGCATCATTTACCAATAGCAAAAGCATGTGATCAAATTTTAGTTCTCCATGAAGGGCATTTGGTAGAAAAAGGAACGCACGATGAACTTCGTTTTGCCGATGGTATCTATCAAAAATTATGGGAAATCTAGGAGAGGGAAACAATTTATGCAGAATAATAATTGGTTCGAACATTCTAGTATCTATACTAAACAACATCATAGTTTCTACCGTTGGGTGTTATACCCTGTAATTCTTTTTTTATGTATTATTGGATTGTTTTTAACCTTTGCTAAAAAAGAGGTTGTTATTCGGACAACGGCTCAATTGAACCCCGAAAAAATAGAGAAGTTACAAGTGCCATTAGAAGCTAAAATAATGGAAAACTTCCTAAAAGAAAATCAATTTGTTCATAAGGACGATGTGTTGGTTAGATTGGATTGTTCTTTAATAGAGAATGAAAAGGCTCAGATAGAACAAGAAAACCAACGTATTACTCAACAAATAAAGATGGCTCAGCTATTTATTGAAAGTATAAGTAAAGGAGAAAATTTATTTTCAACGGATGACAGTTTTGGCTACAGTAATCAATTAAAGAGCATGTTGTCAGAAAAAGAATCACTCCGCTACGCTTTGAAGCAAAGTGAATTAAATGATCAAAAGCAATTAGAAGTATACGAAAAGACAAAAAGACAACTAGAAAAACAAATTGAGAGTTCAGATAGTAAATTACAAGAATGGCAACAAGTACAGGTAGCTTGGAGTAATAATCAATCATTAAAAGATTTTTCAAAAGAAATGATGGCAAACTATGAGAATTGGCAAGAACAACTAAATAATGTTTCTGATGATCAAAAAAATCAAGTGAAACTGACAATTTCAGCAAGCATAAATGAACAAATTGAGCAACTAAAAAAAGAAGTAGAACAGTATCAGTCAGAAAAAGCTAAATTAGTTAAACCAACTACTTCTGAGAATGACAGAATTAGTCAAACGGAAAAAGGAAAGCAAGAGCTAGAACAAGCAATAACAACTGTAAAACAAACAGTTACAGAGCTAAATGAAAAACAAGAGAAGAACCAGTCAGTTCTCAAAAGTTTGGACGATCAACTTTCAAAAGGAATACTAAAAGCTCCTGTATCTGGAACGGTTCATTTAAATGAAGAAACAAAGGGACAAGCAGAACTAGCCAAAGGAACAGTGCTTGCAGAAATTTATCCGATCCACGAAAAATCAAAAATGAAATTTACAGCACTTTTACCTGCGAATGAAAGTAACTATATTAAAGAAGGGATGAAGGTTCATTTTAAATTGGATCAAAAAGGTGGAGCTCCGATTACGATCGACGGAACTTTAGATGAAATTTCAGAAAATTCTACTGCCACTGAGAAAGGTGTTTTTTATGCAGTGAAAGGAACGTTAAAAACAACTCAATCGTTTCCGTTTCGTTATGGATTAACTGGAGAGTTGTCTTTAATTGTAGGAGAAAAAACATATTGGCAACAAATTGTCGATGTGTTTCTAAATAAAAAATAATTATTTTTACTAAGAATATAGGAGGAGTTTATATGAATAAAAGAAGATGGATTGCTGTGGGAGTAGCGTGCGGATTATTGTTACTATCCATTATCGTCGCGCTAATTCCAGGAAAAGATAAAGAGGAAGCATCAAATACAACCCTAACAGGAATAAATAAGATTTTTTACGGATCTAACGAAATCACAGAAGAAACGTTAGAAGAAGGCGCATCAAATAAAAAGATTGTCAAACTATCCGTCAATGGAGTTATTGCAGATACAGGTGAAAGCAATCTTTTTAGTAGGGAACAATATAACCATCAGAATTTTTTAACACAGCTAAAGAAAATTCAAGAAGACAAAGCGGTTAAGGGAGTGTTATTAGAAGTAAATTCACCTGGGGGAGGAATATATGAAAGTGCTGAGATTGCTAAAGAAATGGCAAAAATTAAAAAGCTAGATATTCCTATCTATACTGCATTTAAAAATACAGCGGCAAGTGGAGGTTACTACATTTCTGCTGGATCAGATAAAATATTTGCTACGGAAGAAACAACAACTGGATCAATTGGTGTCATTATTTCTGGTTTAAATTATTCTGGCTTATTAGAAAAACTTGGCGTAACTGATGCGACGTATAAAAATGGTGCATTAAAAGATATGATGTCACCTCAACACAAACCTTCAGAGGAAGAGAATAAAGTTATACAGGAATTTGTGATGAGTGCTTATGATCGTTTTGTCAATGTTGTAGCAAAAGGAAGAAATATGGATACTAATGCAGTGAAAGAACTTGCGGATGGAAGAATTTATGATGGTAACCAAGCAGTAGAAAATGGGTTGGTGGATCAAATTGGTTACTCTGAAGATGCATTAGATTCCCTAAAAAAAGAGAAGAAATTAACTGATGCGACGGTTATAGAATATAAAAATGACACAACTGGCTTTGCTTCTTCTTGGTTAGGTAATAAGATTGCTGAATGGCAAGGGCTAAAGGCAACTACATCAGATCGTGTAATTTCAGTTTTTGAAAAACTTGGATTTTCTGATACTCCAAAACCAATGTATTACTATGGAGGGCTATAAAATGAATAAGAAGAGTGGCATTGAAACTTTGCCTAATTATGTATTTGCGGGATTTTGGTTACGATTTTTTGCTTTTCTTATTGATTTAATTTGTATTAGCATCATCACCCATGCTACTATAGGTCTCTTTTACAAAATCATGGGACTGGAATCTGACAAATCCATTATTACTTTTTATGGTATAGCGTCATTAGCTATTTATTTAACCTATTTTGTACTTTTGACTAAGCTGAATTCAGGACAAACAATTGGGAAAATGATTTTTGGGATAAGAGTAGTGAGCTTTGAGGAAAAAGAGCTAAGTTGGCAAACTATCTTTATTCGTGAGTGTATATGTAGGTTTATATTAAAAAATTTTGTATTTCAAATTGGGTATTTGGTGGCTGCTTTCACACCCAAGAAACAACATATTGGGGATTATTTTTCTAACACGTCAGTGGTTGTTATTCGTTCATTAGAAGCTATTAACTATGGTCAAAAAATTTCTAATTCTAAAACACTTAATCTGGAGAGAATTAAATGAATAAGAGAAAAACAGAGTTTATTTTGATTTTAATTAGTGGAATAACAGGGATTTTATGTAGTCTTTTAGCATTGATGGGTGGTATGTTTCTATCTTCTATTGATTCAACTACTTTAAATACTACAGAACTAACCAGTAAGGATATAGATATGTTAGTCAATCTAAGCGGGAATGTTGTTTTATTTGGAGGAATTACCCTAGTTTTTTCGATAATGATTTTCATAATAGGTTTTTTAGTAAGAAAAAATCAAAAAACAGTGGTCTATGGTATTAGTTTACTCATTTTATCTATTATTCCATTTTTTCTTTTAACATTATTGTGGGTAATTCCTGGAGTTTTAGGTATTATTGCGGGATTGATGCTTCTAATAAGAAAGTCTTAATTAGGCAATGTGTAGACAACGTGAAACGAATTAATCAATTAAAAGCTAAATACGTTTTGAGAAATGATAACTTGTAGTCGATGGAAGACATGTAGATAAAAAAACTACGTGTCTTTTATTTATTCTAATTTTTTCGAAAAAAAGACACTCTCTGATTGTTGTATTAATGGAAAAGGGGAAAGCAGCAAGTAAATTTAGTTTTTCTATTAAATTTTCTCCACTTTTTAACCTTTTATAGTACTTAGATTTAATCCTATATGTTTAGAGAGTTCATTGGCAGCATGATTTTGCAAAGCTTCTCGAATTATTGTTATATTAGAAACTTTACTGTTCATAATTATGCTTCTTTTTTAACTCAAAGTCCAAAAGGCTACAGTGGACTTTGAGTTAAAAATAAAGAGCCCTAGTTATTTTGAAAAATAAAAAAAGAACAGCGTAAATGTTTTCGAAATGCTTTCGCACCAACATTTACCTGTTCCGTGGGTTTGGCACCCAATGGGCCGTGAGGGGCTCGAACCCGCGACCCGCTGATTAAGAGTCAGCTGCTCTACCAACTGAGCTAACGGCCCGTACAAAAAGTACTTAATAATAGTAGCACTAAGAATTTTAAAATGCAAGACTACATTTAAAGAAAATCAGAAAAATCTTTACTTCCTTATAGGAAATCATTCATAGATTATTCACATTTGCTCGCTATTATATAAGCATACCAACAAACAAAGTTCTTGCAAGAGAACAAACCCTAACACTTTTTTCATTTTTTACTCCTTTCCCGCCGTCTCCCCGGCGGGTCTCCTGTTCTTAACGATAAAAGACAAGAAGGCTTAGCCTTCTTGTTTTTTGTTTTCATGAAATCCCGCTAATTAAATCACCTAGTTAAAGAAACTAGATTGAATGTTTATCATAAGTCTGATATCATGTTTATGAAATGAAAAAAGGAGCGGTTATGATGGAAAAAATGCGTCAGCAATTAATGGAGTGGGGGAAGGAACTAGAAACATTCCGTCTGCCTCACTGGGAAGAACTCCCTGACTTAGAACTTTATATGGACCAAGTCAGAACGTTAGTTGATCGTTATCTTTCACCTGTGATACAAGGAGAAAAGCATCCATTGCTTACCTCTTCTATGGTAAACAATTACGTTAAACTAGGTTTGATACCAGCACCAGTTAAAAAAAGATATAACAAAGAACACGTAGCATTTTTACTTGCAATCACTACGTTGAAACAAGTATTGACTATTCCTGAAATCAAAGAAGGGATATTGTTCCAAGGAAAAACAGTAGGAATTCGTGAAGCCTATAATCTATTTTGCGATGAACAAGAAGCAGCTGTGTGGATGGTCAGCCAATTAGCACAAGGTAAATCTCATCCGCAAAAATTCGACCAGGCAACCCCTGTAGAATATATTGCTGTAAGAGCGGCAACTTTATCGTTTGCAATGAAACTTCTTGCGGAAAAAACGATTGTTCTAGAAACCGAATATTTAAAAGAGGAGAAAACAAATGAAAAACAATAAAATCGCAATTTTAGTAGATTCAGGTACGGATGTGCCAGAAGAATTGATAAAAAAATACGAGATGTATATGATCCCATTGAAAATTATTTATAAAGATCAGGTATATACAGATAAAATTGACATTACCCCTGAAGAGATCTATCAACGTTTGCCAGAGGAAATCCCTGGTACATCTTTGCCGGATGGTGAGTCGATCACAGAAATCTTTGAGCAAATCAAAAAAGACGGTTATGAAAAGGTACTTGCGGTAACAATTTCCAGTGGATTGAGCGGGACATATAATGTGGTTCGTTTAATTGCACAACAGCAAGAAGAATTGGAAGCATATGTACTAGATACGAAAAATATTGGTATTGGTGCAGGTTTTTCTGCGATCCAAGCAGCAAAATGGCTGGAAGAAGGAGTAGAATGGGATCAACTGATCAGTAATCTGAATGAGTTAGTCGAAAGAACAAAAGTTTTCTTTAATGTTGCGACATTGGAATATCTTCAAAAAGGTGGACGGATCGGTTTAGTTTCTTCTATTGTAGGAACCGCTTTAAAACTTAACCCAATCATCTCATGTAATGAAGAAGGGATTTATTACACAGTAGGAAAAGCTAGGGGACGTAAAAAAAGTTTGGATAAAACGGTTGCTTACGTCAAAGAAAAAATCGGTAATGCAAAGGTCTTCAACTTAGCTGTTGCCCATGGGGATGCGAAAGAAGAAGCAATTGAAATGGAAGCGAGACTTAAAAGAGAGTTCCCACAAGCAAACCAAATCTACTTTGGCCAGATTTCTCCGGCATTAGTAGTCCACACTGGTCCGGGATTATTGGGTGTCGGTATACAAGTTTTAGAAGGATAAATCAAAAAAAGGAAACACTGAGGTGAAAATCAGTGTTTTCCTTTTTTATTGAAGTTAGAACAAAAAATAATATAGTATTTTGCACTTTCATTTTAATTTTCTCTTTTGTTTTATAGGCAAAGATGAAACAAAAGCAGAAATACGGTATAATGAGAAGGTATGACAATAATATATAAGAGGTGGCTCTTTATGAAAAAAGTTTTAGTTGTCGATGATGAGAAGCCGATTTCGGATATCGTCAAATTCAATTTAGCCAAAGAAGGCTATGATGTTTATACTGCATATGATGGGGAAGAAGCCTTGGAAAAAGTTGCTGAGGTAGAACCTGATTTGATTTTACTTGATTTGATGCTACCTAAAATGGACGGCTTAGAAGTTGCTCGTGAGGTACGCAAAACTTATGATATGCCGATCATTATGGTAACAGCCAAAGATTCTGAAATTGATAAAGTCCTAGGCTTAGAGTTAGGCGCCGATGATTACGTGACCAAGCCATTTTCCAACCGAGAATTAGTTGCACGTGTCAAAGCAAATCTTCGTCGCGGTGCCACGGCTGCGAAGGAACCAGAAGAGGCAGCACCTGCGGAATTGACGATTGGTGATTTGACGATCCATCCAGAAGCTTACATGGTGACGAAACGAGGAGAAACAATCGAGTTAACACATCGTGAATTCGAACTACTCTTTTACTTGGCGAAGCACCTTGGACAAGTGATGACAAGAGAACATTTATTACAAACGGTTTGGGGTTATGATTATTTTGGAGATGTACGAACAGTGGATGTAACTGTACGTCGTTTGCGTGAAAAGATCGAAGATAATCCAAGCCATCCAAATTATTTAGTGACACGTCGTGGTGTCGGTTACTATTTGCGTAACCCAGAACAGGAGTAATTGGATGAAAAGAAAAGTCCGCTTTTTTCGATCAGTCAATTTTAAGATCGCTATTACCTTTATTCTGATTTTATTGATCTCGATCGAAATTATTGGTGCCTACTTTATACGTGGTTTAGAACGTTCCACGATCAATACATTTATTAAAGATATGAATCAAACGGTGGAATCATTAGCAACAACAATCAGCCCGGAATTGAATCGAAAAGATAATGTAGATGATGAAGAGGTAAATGCGAATATCAAAAGATTTATTGAAAACAGTGCGACTAGCGATATCATCGAAATACGGGTCATTGACGAAAAAGGGATCATCCGAGGAACAACCGACGTCAATGAACAAAGCGCTGTGGGAAAGAAAAATGATTATGTTGATATCAATGATTTCACGACTAAACGTTATGTTGCTTTAGATAACGACGATAAACGGGTGAATATCAATGTTCAACCGATCCTGTCCCCGACCGGCGATGCCGTTATCGGGGCTCTTTACGTCAAAAGTAATATCGAACAAAAATATTCGGAAATCAATAACACAGCAGTCATTTTCTTTACTGCCTCACTAATTGCGGCATTTATTTCAATGATCGTATCTGTTTTAGTTGCTCGTTCGATTACACAGCCGATCGGTGAAATGAGAGAACAAGCCATTCGAATCGCTAGAGGAGACTACAGTCGGAAAGTCAAAGTGCATGGACAAGATGAACTTGGACAGCTGGCTGATACCTTCAATCAGTTAGCTGAACGTATTGAAGAAGCTCAAGATACAATGGAAGCTGAACGCAATCGTTTGGATAGCGTGCTATCCCATATGACAGACGGCGTCATTGCGACAGATCGCAGGGGTAAAGTCATTACGATCAATGATATGGCTGTTTCCTTGCTAGATATCAAAAACGAGGAAGCAATCGGACAATCGATTTTGACACTTTTAGATATCGAAGAAGAATATACGTTGCGGAAATTATTAGAAGATCCAAACGAAATGGTACTTGACCGTTCAACCAGTACATTGGAAAGTGATCAGATGATCTTGCGAGTAGACTTTTCTATGATCCGTCGCGAATCAGGTTTTATCAGCGGATTAGTAGCTGTCTTGCATGATGTGACAGAACAAGAAAAAACAGAACGGGAACGTCGTGAATTCGTCTCTAATGTTTCCCATGAACTTCGTACACCGTTGACAAGTATGCGTAGTTATATCGAAGCATTGAGCGAAGGTGCGTGGAAAGACGAGGAAGTAGCACCAAATTTTTTGAAGGTAACGCTAGATGAAACAGACCGAATGATTCGAATGATCAATGATCTCTTAAATCTATCTCGCATGGATACAGGTAATACCCAGCTTCAATTAGAATATGTCAATTTCAACGAGTTAGTGAATTTTGTTCTTGACCGGTTTGATATGATGGTGGGAAATCAGGAAAAAAATTATAAGATCCGTCGTGAATTTACGCAAAGAGATCTTTGGGTCGAAGTAGATACAGATAAAATCATCCAAGTAGTCGATAATATCATGAATAACGCGATCAAGTATTCACCAGATGGGGGAACGATTACTTGTCGCTTATTAGAAACGCATAATAACGTGATTTTAAGTATCACCGATCAAGGATTGGGGATTCCTAAAAAAGATCTGAACCGAGTGTTCGAGCGGTTCTATCGAGTAGATAAAGCACGTGCAAGAGCACAAGGTGGGACAGGACTTGGATTAGCTATTTCTAGAGAAGTGATTAAGGCGCATCGAGGCGCTATTTGGGCAGAGAGCAAGGAAGGAAAAGGGTCGACTTTTTATATCTCGCTGCCATATGAACCTTATGAGGAGGAATGGTGGGAATGAGAATCTCTGAAAAAGTCGTTCGTATAGGACTCATTTTGATGGTTGCGTTAAGCATATACTTCTCTTATGCAATCTGGCTGAGCCCAGCAGGAAAAAGTTCAATCAACGTAGATGAGACAAACACTCAAATGATCGAGTCTCAAAGCAATCGAAAAACTTCCGAAGTCTTTCTTCCGCTTCATGTTACATGGCACCATTCGGGAACGATCCAAGAAACCAATAGTGAAAATCTCGTGTACCGATTGCAATTGATCATCGATAAAGCAAGATTTGGAAAGCTTTCTGAAGTAGTTTCAGGAGACAAACCACAGTTTGAACAAGTGAAAAATCTGAACTCTGGTTTTGAGTTGGCCTATAATGCGCCTTTTTTGCTAAGAGAATACAAGGAAGCATTTGATTTAGATTTAGATGTGTCGAACTTGGCAAAAGAAAGCGAAAATATGTATTTTACTAGAATACAATTCGATCAAGGAAATAAAAAAATCCGATTTTTGAATTATTCGAACCATCTCGTATATGAAGCGAATATTTCGTTGAATTGGACAGATATCAATAAAGAATTAACAGCAAAAGACACAAAATGGACAGAAATGACAACAGAACCATCGACGATCGACACGCAATATGCTACGAAACATTCGATCAAACTGAAAAAGTATAGTTATATCCTGTCACAGCAACCCTATACACTTTTTAGAAATGCTTTTTTCCAGAAACCAGATAGCGTGAAGAATAATGATGAAAGCAATGAATTGATTTTTTACGGTGGGAATGAAACAATGTCTATCCATTCGGAAACGCAAGTAGTTGATTTTCGTGGAGAGCTGCCAGAGAAAAAAGAAAATGCTAGTGTATTTTCTGAAAGTTTCCCCTATATCAGCAAATTAGGCAGTTCTTTAGGGAACCTCAGATATTTTGACCGCAGTGACAATACGATCGATTATCGGATATTCGTGGAAGGCTTCCCGGTTTTTGGGACAGACAGCAGAGGACAGATTGGTGTGGAAGTTGGCGGTGAAACGAATGGTTCTGTGCAAGTGAATATCCAAACCAGTTTGAATACGATTCAAGTGCCGATACCTTCAGACGAAGAAGTAGAACTTGCAAGTACGAATGAAATCATCCAGCAGTTAAAAGCTAAGGGAGCAGATAGTAACAAGATTGTTTCAGTGATCGTTGGATATACATGGCAAAATGTCAAAGAAACGAATCGTGTCGTTGATCTCTTACCTGAATGGTATGTGAAATATAAAGATAACTGGTATTCAGCTAACGACCTTCTGGAAAAATTACCTGGATTGGAGGCGAATTAATTGGATTTCAAAAAAATCGAGTGGATATTTTTCGTCGCTTTTTTAGGGTTGAATGTGTTTTTATTCAGCAGTTATCATGACGCGGTATACCAAGAAAACAATGTCATTCGCTCTAATCAGACTGAATCAATCCAACAACGTCTGGCTAGCGACGATATCACTTACACGGGGAAGATTTCGTCTGAGAACAAGCAAGGCTATTATCTTAGCGCGGAGCAGACCAATCTTAGCACTTCATTAGCGAATTATCGCAAGGCTGGTAAAAGCGGCTTGCTGGCAAGTGGTGTGTTTTTAGACGGTGATGTTTTGACGAAATCTTTATCCAGTTCAGATGCTGAAAAGAACGTGATCGATCCAGATAAAATTAGTAGTTCCTTGGAAGATTTTTTATCTAACAAAGACAATATTTTATTCGGTAATGATTATGTGTACACGAAAAACTTTTCTCATTTAGAAGAAGAACCACTAGAAATCCAAGCAAGCCAAGAGTATGAAGGCATCCCATTCAATGATGATACAGCAAAAATCGTTCTTTCTTTAGAAAAAAACGATAATGATTATAGCATCACGAAATACATGCAGACGCATTTATCTGATATCGAGCAGCTGCGCGAAAAGACGGAACTGTATACGGAAGAGGAAGCAATCAATACATTGTACATCAATAACAAAATACCAAGAGGATCAAAAATTTTATGGCGTCAGCTAGCTTATTCCTGTATTCTGAAAGTCCGGGAAAAAAATGTGTATGTTCCTGTTTGGCATGTAGCGATCGAAACAAGCGATAAAGTGGTCCAAATCGAGAGCGTCAACGCTTTCAGCAATACGATCGTGACAAACAATACTGTACCAAAAGTGGAAGATCAATAAAAAAGCGAGTATAATGAAAAAAGTTTACAAAGTAAGAAGGGAAGTAGGAGTCAAATGGCTGAAGAAAAACCAGCTTTTAAAATCAGTATCCTAGCAAGTGGAAGTTCGGGTAATTCACTTTATATCGAAAGTGAAAAAAAACGGCTTTTGGTCGATGCAGGACTTAGCGGTAAAAAAATCACTTCCTTGATGGCTCAAATTGATCGGACACCGGACCAATTAGATGGAATACTTGTGACGCATGAACATCGAGATCATATACATGGCGTGGGTGTCTTGGCTCGTAAGTATCATTTGGATGTTTTTGCCAATCAGCAGACTTGGGAAGCGATGGAACCACTGATTGGAAATGTACCAGTGGAACAAAAACATCTATTTGAGATGGGGAAAGTCAGAACATTCGGCGATATCGATATTGAGAGTTTCGGCGTCTCCCATGACGCAGCGGCTCCGCAATTTTATCGTTTCCATAAAGAAAATCGGTCATTCGTCATGTTGACGGACACCGGATATTGCAGTGATTATATGCGAGGTGTCATTGAAAATGCCGATGGTTATTTGATGGAAAGTAATCATGATCTTGAGATGTTACGCATGGGACCTTATCCGTGGAATTTAAAACAGCGTATTTTAGGAGATAGAGGACATCTTTCCAACGAAGACGGTGCACTTGTCATGACTGATGTGATCGGTAATCGGACCAAACGAATCTATCTTGGCCATCTTAGCAAGGAAAACAATATGAAAGAACTTGCTCATTTAACAATGGAAAATGTTTTGAAAGAAAAAGATTTTGGCGTTGGACATGATTTTGAAATCTATGATACAGATCCAGATGAAGCAACTGAGCTATTTTCGATTTAAACAGTTCAATCAATAAAAATATAAAAAGCAGAAGATAAAATCAATCAGGGTTGGTTTTATCTTCTATTTTTATTTTTTTAGCATATTAAAAAAAAAACCGTATTATCGACTGACTACACTGATGTGCTGCTTTTCATGTTTCTCATCCAGTATCTCATCTACTAATACAATCGCGTAATCTGCCATGCTGATCGTACTGTCGCCAGCAGCGTTTCTTTGTAAATAATCATCACTTAACAAATAAGTACCTGTACGTTTGCCATGTGGATCAAATAAAGAAGCTGGACTGATATAAGTCCAATGTAGATTTTTAGATTGTTTCAATTTTAACAATCCTTCGTACATATTGAAAGCTGTTGGATAGAAGGGTGCATTTTTAGGTACTTGGTCAATCATACGAGTCGTCTTTTCTGTATCTAAGAATAACGAAGAGGCACCCCCAACGACAATTAAGCGTGTATCGGTTCCTTCAAGCATCTCAATCAAATGGGACAAAGAAGTTTGATGCATTTCTTCTTTTCCTTTGGGAGCGTTGAAAGCATCAACGACAACATCAAAAGATGCAAGATCAGTAGTTGTCAACTCAAATAAATCCTTTTGTATAAACGGAACATCTGATGGCAATTTTTCTGGATGACGCACGATTGCCGTCACGTCTAAATCTCTGGACAATGCTTCGTCTAAAATAAATGAACCTGCATGACCAGTAGCTCCAATGAGTGCAATTTTCATAAAAAACCTCCTTTTTTATTCCTGTCCATTGTAAGCAGTTGCTGAATATTCGTCAAAGAATCCGATTTTTGAAAAGCTCAGTGCGCATTCCTTTCATGGTTCGTGATCATTGGGTATAGTTAAATTAAGAAAACTGATTGATAAAAATAGAAGTTGAAGGAGATAAGAAATGAAAGAGTGGTTAGATCGTGCCTTTTTACCAATGATAACATCTGTTGTGAATCTTAGACCCTTAACTGCTTTGCGTAATGGAATGACTTACACGATCCCAATAATTATTGTTGGCTCGCTGTTTTTCTTATTTGCTCATTTTCCTGTGGATTACATCGCTCAGTGGATAGACAAAGCAGGATTTTCTATGTATTTTACACAAGTATACCAGGCTACATTTGATGTGATAGCCTTTTGGATCGTTTTTGCCATTGCATACGCTTATGCAAAAGAAGAAGATATCGATCGCTTACCAGTCGGCATAACAGCCTTATCTGCTTATCTACTGCTTATTCAGCCACTAAATACTCAGATAGATACTGTCTGGACAGGTGCTGAAGGGATACTAGGAGCAGTTACAACTGGGCTCATCATCGGATGGGGCTATGCACGTTTAGTAAGACTTGCGAAAGGGTGGAAGCAAAGAGAGAAGATACCTGAAAATGTTTGGCAGTCTTTTACTTCATTGATTCCAATCATTGTTATAGTCACTTTTACGCTTATCGGTTCAGCGGTTTTTCAACAGTTGTTCAGAATGACTGTTGTTCAAGGAATATGGACATATGTCCAGCTTCCCATTCAATCGTTCATAGACACGTTGTTTGGTGTGCTTTTATTAGGTTTTTTTGTTCCGTTTTTATGGTTATTTGGTCTTCATGGATCTGCGATGGTCAATGGGTTGGTTAGTCCCATCTTGCAAGCGAATTCATTAGCAAATGCAGAAATCTTAGCCTCAGGACAAGAGTTGACGGTGGCAAATGGCGGACATATCGTTACTCAGCAATTTCTCGATCAGTTCATGACGGTTACGGGTGCTGGGTTGACGTTAGGGGCTGTATTTTTTATGACGGTTTTTGCGAAATCGAAGAAATACAGAGAATTAGGAAATATTGCTCTTTTACCAGCCTTTTTCAACATCAATGAATCGATTATTTTTTCCACACCGATCGTGATGAACCCGATGATGGCTGTTCCTTTTATTTTCGCACCGGTCGTTTCAGGATTGATTACCTATTCCGCTTTATATTTTGGATTCGTTCCTTTATTTACAGCAGTCCAAGTCCCTTGGACAACACCGCCGATCCTCTCGGGTTTTTTAGTAGGCGGAGTGCCTGCAGCGATTTTACAAGGTATCGTGTTGTCAATTAGTTTTTTCATTTATTTCCCATTTTTGAAAAAAATAGATTCTGCAAACTGCAAAAAGGAAAGACAGACAAAAAATGATGGAGCAGCAGAAAAGATGAACGACTAAAAAACAAAAATACTCCTGTCGCTTTAAATTGGGAAAATCACCAATCTAGGATGACAGGAGTATTTATAGTCATGTTTATACTAGCCCTTTTTGGACAGCTAATTGAACAAGAACAACTAATGTGTTCATTCCTACGTGTGTGATCATCGATGTCCAGATCCGACCAGTTGCTTTGTACTCTAGGCTGAAGAAGAAACCTAGGAAAAAGTAGATTAGCAGATGACCATCATTATGAGCAAACGCAAACAGCAAAGAGCTGATCACTGCTCCGACCCAAAAATTTGAATATCGACTGATGATCCCCAGTATACTGCGGCGGAATACGAACTCTTCCATGATGGGTCCAGCAACAGTTGTCGCCAAAATAAAAGCGGGTGCTTCCATGATCATCTGGATGATATTTTGTGTATTCTCGGAAGGGGTTGCTTCGCCAAACAATACAGATTCTAACATGACAGCGATGCTTTGCAGAATCAATGCGACAAAGATTCCAACCAATCCATAAATAACAATCTTTGGAGCAGAAGCTTTTTTTACCGCTGATTCGATCGCTAAGGGTTCACGTTGCTTAAAATAAAAAATAGCTAGGACAACGGCGCCTAGTATATACATGACTGCAGTTGCTGTGATCAATTCAGACGTAGATTTTACAAGTCCTATCGAAGCTAGGATCAAGGGTGAGATAAAAATTAAACCATAGCAAAAAATGCTGAGGAAGCTATATTTTTTTAAAGACATGTAATTCCTCCTTTTAAGGGATAACAAGCATGCAAGGCAAGCTTATATCGATTGATTTCAATTATATCATAATTTCAATAAGCAGCTGTCAGAATAAAATTTCTTTTCTTTGATTTAAAAGCTTGCAAAAAAGAGGGAGAATGAGTATTATTAAAAATGTAGGTTAGCACTCGAAGGTTAAGAGTGCTAACAGATTAAAAAAAGAGTTATCGGAGGGATTTATCGTGTTAAAACCATTAGGTGATCGCGTCATTATCGAAGTCGCAAAAGAAGAAGAAAAAACTGTCGGAGGAATCGTTTTAGCTTCTGCTGCTAAAGAGAAACCCCAAACTGGGACAGTTGTTGCAGTCGGTGAAGGCCGTTTGTTAGAAAACGGTGAAAAAGTTCCTGCCGCTGTAAAAGCAGGCGACCAAGTTATGTTCGAAAAATACGCCGGTACAGAAGTAAAATACGAAGGAAAAGAATATCTGATCGTCGCAGGAAAAGATATCATGGCGATTGTTGAGTAAATTTTGAAGATAAAAAATAATCAAAAATAATCAAAAATAATCAAAAATAATCAATGAGGTGAATCAATCATGGCAAAAGAATTGAAATTTGCAGAAGACGCACGCGCAGCTATGTTACGCGGGGTAGATAAATTAGCAGATACAGTGAAAGTAACATTAGGACCTAAAGGCCGAAATGTCGTACTAGAAAAATCTTACGGCTCTCCATTGATCACAAATGATGGTGTGACGATCGCAAAAGAAATCGAATTAGAAGATCATTTTGAAAACATGGGTGCAAAACTTGTATCAGAAGTAGCATCAAAAACAAATGATATTGCAGGAGACGGTACAACGACAGCAACTGTTCTGACACAAGCAATCGTTCGCGAAGGTTTAAAAAACGTAACTGCAGGTGCTAATCCTCTAGGCATTCGTCGCGGGATCGAATTGGCAACAAAAGCAGCAGTCGAAGAATTGCATAATATCTCAACTGTTGTTGATTCAAAAGAAGCCATTGCACAAGTAGCAGCTGTTTCTTCGGGTTCTGATAAAGTTGGACATTTGATTGCTGATGCAATGGAAAAAGTTGGAAACGACGGAGTCATCACAATCGAAGAATCAAAAGGGATCGAAACAGAACTAGATGTTGTAGAAGGTATGCAGTTTGATCGTGGTTACTTATCACAATATATGGTAACAGATAACGACAAAATGGAAGCTGTTCTAGAAAACCCATATATCTTGATCACAGACAAAAAAATCTCTAACATCCAAGATATTCTGCCATTGTTAGAACAAATCTTGCAACAATCACGTCCATTGTTGATTATTGCTGACGATGTAGATGGTGAAGCATTGCCAACTCTTGTATTGAACAAAATCCGTGGAACATTCAACGTAGTAGCTGTAAAAGCTCCTGGTTTCGGCGATCGTCGTAAAGCAATGCTTGAAGATATCGCTATTTTGACAGGTGGTACAGTAATTACTGACGATCTAGGTTTAGAATTGAAAGATGCAACAATCGAAAACTTAGGAAATGCTTCTAAAGTTGTTGTAGATAAAGACAATACAACGATCGTAGAAGGTTCTGGAGAAAAAGAAGCAATCGAAGCTCGTGTGCAATTGATCAAAAACCAAATTGCTGAAACAACTTCTGATTTTGACCGCGAAAAATTACAAGAACGCTTAGCTAAATTAGCAGGTGGTGTAGCTGTTGTTAAAGTTGGTGCAGCTACTGAAACAGAATTGAAAGAATTAAAATTACGCATTGAAGATGCATTGAATGCTACACGTGCCGCAGTAGAAGAAGGAATGGTCTCAGGTGGTGGTACAGCTCTAGTGAACGTTATCAGCAAAGTTTCTGCTGTAGAAGCAGAAGGAGACGTGGCAACAGGTATCAAGATCGTTGTTCGTGCTTTAGAAGAACCAATTCGTCAAATCGCTGAAAACGCTGGTTATGAAGGATCAGTGATTGTTGATAAATTGAAGAACGTGGAACTAGGCACTGGTTTCAATGCTGCTACTGGAGAATGGGTAAACATGGTTGAAGCAGGTATCGTAGACCCAACTAAAGTAACACGTTCTGCCTTGCAAAATGCCGCTTCCGTTTCTGCCTTGTTATTAACGACAGAAGCAGTCGTTGCAGATAAACCAGAACCAGCAGCGCCAGCAGCTCCTGCAATGGATCCATCAATGATGGGCGGTATGATGTAAGAAAAAGCAACTTGCTTATCTACAACTGATCATTAGTGAAAGACAGATAAAAAGAGGCTGGAACAGAAGCGTTTAACTCCAAGAAATAAGAAGAAATTCACGAAAATTGCTTTTCAAATTTTTGTGAATTTCAGCTTATTTCCGAAGGAGTTGCTTCTGCTTCCGCCGTTTATACGTGTTTAGAGCGTGAGACAAAAGTGTTCTTTACTTTTGCCCCACGCTCTTTTTTGTGTGTAATTATAATGAAAATAGTTATTTTTAATAGTTATAATATTTTATAGTTATTTATTTTATCTATTAAAACTAAATATCCATTCACTAATAATAAAGATATATTTACAGTATCATTATAATGTATTCAATTTAAAATAAGAGACTTTGGTAATAATGAAAGAGGAATAAAACTTTTCTTTGGCAAAACAAACTCCTTGCTATGAGACGCGTTTCATACACTATACTCAAAGTATCAAAAGGAGGGCTTGCAATGAATACTTATGTAGAGATAACAGATGGCACAACGAACAATTATTTTTATGCGTTTGTCGAGTTCAAGGGATCCGTATTAACGTTGTACAGTTTTCAAGGGTTGAATAGGAATATAGTAAAAGAAATACCAATGAATGAAATCGAAACTTTGTCAAAAGATATATATTGGGGCGGGCAGCGGATTAGTTTTTCGCATGAAGGAAAAATGTATCAGTTTTTTGAATGCGGTCCAGCTGTGGTAGACTATTTACAAGAAAATCTTTTTGTATAGGTGGCGAAGCAGCAGTGGCAAACATTCGAGATATCGCAAAGCTCACAGGTTATTCAGTTTCTACTATTTCACGTGTAATCAATGGACATCCATATGTAGATGAGGAAAAAAGGAAAGAAATACTTGCGGTCATGAAAGAAGTCGATTATATCCCTAATGCAAATGCCAGACAGTTAAGTTATGGAAAAACGAAAAGCATTGGAGTGATTCTGCCTTATACCAATCATCCGTATTTTGATCAGTTGATCAGTGGGATCATTGAAGCAGCGTTTGATTATGATTACAAAGTGACACTTTTACCGACGGGCTATCAGAAAGAAAAAGAGCGAAGGTATCTTGAAGAATTTGCAGCTAAAGCTTTCGATGGATTGATCATTACGTCTCGTGCCAATACATTAGATGATTTATTGGCATATCAAAAATATGGACCTCTAGTTTTTTGTGAAGAAATCAAGGGAAAACAGGCAAGTTGTGTCTTTATTGATCGAGAACAATCAATTACAGAAGGTCTTACTTATTTGAAGCAGCAAGGTATAAAGCAATTGGGCATCACGTTGGGGCGAAGTGGCAGGCTAAGTTATAACTCAAAAATCACTTTGCAGCTATGTCATCGACTTTTTCCATCTTTTGATGAATCACTTGTTTTTTGGGATTGTATAGATGCAGAGAAAGGAAAACAAGCAGGCTTCTTTTTTAAAGAGCTTGGAGTTGATGGTGTCTTTACAAATTCGGATATGGTTGCAGCAGGCATCTTGCAAAGCTATCTGCAAGATAAGACACCAGTGGTGATTGGACGCGATAATTTGCTGATCAGCGAGCTTCTTGGTTTCCCAACCATCGACCACCATCTGGAAGCTTGTGGAGAAATGGCATTTCAATTGTTTCTTACAGAAAAAAAGGATAAAGTGAAAATACCTTATACGTTTATTCAACGATGAATATATTTAAAGTAGGATGAAAAAACTTGTGAAAGAATGGAGCAGACACCAAAAGTTAGCATAAAAATCTAACTTGGGTGTCTGCTGTTTTGTTATTAGGTCATTTTACGTGTACTTTTTTGTTGGATCATGTAAAAGATTACGCCTTTTTTTGGATAATTTCATTTAAAGCTTTTGCTGCACCATGACCACTTCGCTCGTCATAATATGCAGTGAACCGTTCATCGGCTTCGTACATCATTCCTAGTCCTTTATGCGCTTTTGGCTGATATTCAGGCCAGCTGTAAGATAACCACTTCTTATGAGCTTGGAAGATACGGTCTGCTAAGCTTTCATCTTCTGGTTCTTTTAAGTAAAGAGTGAGATCAAATAACATCTGCTTTTCAACAGTTTGCATTTCTTCATACGTTTCTTTATCCATATTCATCCATTTTTCATTGGATGCTGTAACCTTTTTTTTTCCGTATTTTTGTCGAATCTCTTGTCCATAGGATTCTTCATTTTCTTT
Organism: Enterococcus sp. E4-223; assembly: GCF_035727065.1. NCBI lineage: Bacteria > Bacillati > Bacillota > Bacilli > Lactobacillales > Enterococcaceae > Enterococcus > Enterococcus sp. E4-223. The sequence continues at coordinate 126,792 of NZ_JAPMLH010000004.1, forward strand.
CAACTTTTGTTGTTTAAACCCTTCAAATTTTTCTTTGTCACTCATTTTTCTTCCTCCTTCGTACATATCAAGTGTCTGTTGGACAGTTGTCAAGAGGGTATCGATTTGTGCCCGTTTTTCCAGCAACATTTGCTGATACTTGATTAAAGCTTTCTGGTGGTCAAAAGATGGATTGTCTAAGACCTCTTGGATATCATCCAACTTGAATGCCATTGTTCGATAAAATAAGATGTGTTGCAGACGATCGACTTCTTTTTTGCCATAAATCCGATAACCTGAAGAATTGATCCTAGCTGGTTTTAGCAGTCCAATCTCATCATAAAAGCGCAAGGTTCTCGGACTGACTCCTGATATCTCTGACATTTTCTTTATTGTGTACTCCATTATTTTTCCTCCTGACAAATGTAAGCATAATCCTTTACGTAACGAGAAGGTCAAGAAAAAATTGTATTTTTTTCTCATGAAATTATGTTATACTATTAAGTGATAAAAGGTAAATCCTTTTGTCTTTAAAGGTTCAATTGTAACCGATTCCTTAATGCTAGGAAAGATGGTAACATAACTTAAGATTGGATCTAAATCGACTATATAGAAAAGAGGAATGAGATGAAGCTAATCGAAACACCTGTGAATAGTAATTTAAATATTAAGACATTTTATCCTAAAGTAGTGGAATTCTTTTTTGGGAATACGGCTATTAATTATTACAAATTATTTTCGTTAGATCGAACACAACTGCTATTGGTAGACACATATGATAAAAAGCAAGTCGTGATGATCAATACGAAGAAAAAAATCACAAGGCAAGAAATCGACTATGCGATTCATCACGTTTTAAAAATGACACGAGAAGATGTCAAAGTCCATGTAGGAGTGAAACAGGAGCTAGAACGTGCCGGAATACAATTCAAACGTCCAAATAAAGATATTGTAGTGATAGAACAAAAAAATACGAAGATTTCTATTTAATAACGACTAATAATCATCTTTATGGTAACCTGCTCCATATCTAACGTATACAATAAAAAACAAGGCGAGACTGATTGATGTCTCGCCATTTTTGTTTCCATTCTATTGACAGCTGCTTTCTTACTTTTGTTTTTTAAAAAAAACGTGTGATATTTTTTCCGCGAGTTTTTTTCAACGCAAGGTATATCTTGTCATAATTCGCCTTTCCAAAAAAATTCAATACATAATAAGTTATATCCGTTTCTTTGGGGATAAGAAGCAAAAAAGGAAAGATGTATTATTTGCTTCAAAAACTTTTGCCATTGATTATGTTGTAGAGACATTTGGTTATATTCGTTCAATCATCGGTATCTTAACGGCTACGATTGTAGTAGGAAAAGCTACTTATTTTATCAAGTAAGAAAAATAGAAAACGCTAATTTCTTCGTGTCTCGGATACATTGAATAAAATAAGTATTCTTTCTCGTTTAGGTTAAATACCAATAAGAAAGGATAGTTTTAGCAGATGGAGTTCATTTTTAGCAAGAAATATCCGTAAAACATGTGCTTTTTCAGAAAAAATGGAAGATTTCTTTTCCTATTAATTTTTTTTGTTATAATGGGTAGGAAATGAAAACTTGCCAAGAGGAGTAATACAAGATGAATAATACTTACCCAGACGACAGTTTGACGCTGCATACGGATCTATATCAAATCAATATGATGCAGACATACTGGGAATTAGGTCGAGCTGATTTACATGCTGTTTTTGAATGTTACTTTCGAGAAATGCCTTTTAACCACGGATACGCGGTTTTTGCAGGATTGGAACGGTTAGTCAATTATTTAGAGAATCTGACGTTCAATGATTCCGATATTGCTTACTTGCGTGGATTAGAAGTCTATCCTGAAGGTTTTTTGGAGTATTTACAAAATTTTGAATTTAAAGCAACAGTTCGTTCTGCTCGTGAAGGAGAACTAGTTTTTGCAAATGAACCATTGATCCAAGTGGAAGGGCCTTTAGCGCACTGCCAATTAGTAGAAACAGCACTGTTGAATATGGTCAATTTCCAAACGTTGATCGCGACAAAAGCAGCTCGTATCAAATCTGTCATCGGAGAAGATCCACTATTGGAATTTGGAACTAGACGGGCACAAGAACTGGATGCAGCAGTCTGGGGAACTAGAGCGGCATATATCGGCGGAGCAGATGCAACAAGCAATGTACGTGCTGGGAAGATATTTGGGATACCAGCTAGCGGGACCCATGCTCATTCGTTAGTCCAATCTTATGGAAATGATTATGAAGCATTTATGGCCTACGCTAAAACCCATAAAGACTGCGTGTTCTTAGTCGACACTTATGATACGTTGAAATCAGGTGTGCCAAGTGCGATTCGCGTGGCGAAAGAATTAGGTGACAAAATCAACTTCCAAGGCGTACGCATCGACAGTGGAGATATGGCCTATATATCTAAGCGTGTTCGGGAACAATTAGATGCAGCCGGATTTACGGAAGCAAAAATCTATGCTTCGAATGACTTGGATGAAGCAACGATTTTGAATTTAAAGATGCAAAAAGCTAAAATTGATGTATGGGGTGTTGGGACAAAATTGATCACAGCCTATGATCAGCCAGCCCTTGGTGCAGTATTCAAGCTAGTATCGATCGAAGATGATAAAGGAAACATGATGGATACGATCAAGTTATCAAGCAATGCAGAAAAAGTAACTACTCCAGGGAAAAAACAAGTGTGGCGCATCACTCGAAATTTTGATGGGAAATCTGAAGGAGACTACGTTACATTATGGGATGAAGACCCTCGAGAAGAAGAAGCTATCTTCATGTTCCATCCAGTGCATACGTTTATCAATAAAACTGTTCGAGACTTTACAGCTCGCCCAGTTTTACAAGATATCTTTATCGAAGGAAAAAGAGTTTACGAATTACCTGCACTAAACGAAATCAAAGAATATACAAAAGAAAATCTAGATTCACTATGGGAAGAGTATAAACGAGACTTGAATCCGCAAAAATACCCAGTCGATCTGTCTACTGAATGCTGGAACCATAAAATGGCTATCATGGAACGAATGAAAAAAAGCGTAGCAGAACTTCATACAGAAGCATAGGAGGAGAATAAATGAGCCTGCAGACAGAAATTATCAATGAATTAGGTGTCAAACCAACAATTGATCCAAAAGAAGAAATACGCAAAAGTATTGACTTTATGAAAGCATATTTGAAAAAATATCCGTTTCTTAAAACTTTTGTACTAGGTATCAGCGGCGGCCAAGATTCTACTTTAGCAGGCCGTTTGGCGCAACTAACGATGGAAGAAATGCGTGAAGAAACAAAAGATGAAAACTATCAATTTATCGCTGTTCGTCTTCCTTATGGTGAACAAGCAGATGAAGAAGATGCAAAAGCTGCTCTTGACTTTATCCAGCCCGATGTTAGTCTGCGAGTAAATATCAAACCAGCTGTTGATGCACAAGTACAAGTATTAAGCGAAGCAGGTGTGGAAATCAGCGATTTTAACAAAGGAAATATCAAAGCACGTCAACGTATGATTACGCAATATGCCATAGCTGGAGAAAGAGCAGGAGCCGTATTAGGGACAGATCATGCTGCAGAAAACATTACTGGATTCTTCACGAAATTTGGTGATGGTGGAGCCGACATTTTGCCATTATTCCGTTTGGACAAACGACAAGGGAAACAATTGCTTCAAGCATTGAATGCACCGGAAAAATTATACACAAAAATTCCGACTGCAGATCTTGAAGATGGGAAACCAATGATTGCAGATGAAGTCGCACTAGGTGTCACATATAATGAAATTGATGATTATCTAGAAGGAAAAGAAGTTCCCGCTCAAGCACAAGAAAAAATCGAAGCATGGTGGAACAAGACACAACATAAACGACATTTGCCAATTTCCGTTTTGGATGATTTCTGGAAATAACAATAAAGCAAAAAACAGCCGTCCCTTCATAGGGATTGGCTGTTTTTGTTTTATAAAATAGAAAAGAAAAATATCAGCTGTAGTAAACTTTTAATTTGATATCCTGATCGTAATTACCGAATCCTTTACCCAATAAAGTACAGCCCCCCACATGTTTGGCATCGTCTTTCACTTCGATTCGCAAATGCCAAGTGTCTTGCTCTTTAGGGATGTCGTTGATCGTGATGTTTGACAAGGGTTCTCCATTCATATTCGTCAAGTGTTTGGTAATTCGGATCGTCTTCAGCAAGCCGTATTGATTAAGATTATCTGGATACCAATCAGGCGTATATTTACCGCGGATATCAGCAAAATCTCCAGGGCTCGTCCATGTTCCTAGCTCCACACCATTTAGGCTGAAAGTGATATCTGAAGGCCAATTGTCATTTGAAAAAGGAAATTCAGAAGAAATTTCCACAGAAACTTCCAACATCTCCAATGTATCCTCTGTATTTAAAAAATTAGGTGCCTGATACTCGACAAATCCGCTGGTAAACCAGAGAATGCGGGCATCCATCCTTCGAGGATCCATAAAATAGCGTGGTTCATCCACTTTCCCGATAAAATCATGGATCGTAGCTAAACCGCATGTTGGTTCAATTGCATAATTTGTATAGTGACCAATAGGTATCGATGTTTCTTTCGTATCAAAAGCATTGAATATTTTTTCTGGAAAACTGATATCGATTTTATCGACACGAAGGCTCGAAATTTTTTGTTGTCCTACTTTTTCTGTTTTGATGATGTTTGCTTCCTCTAGCTTTTTCACGTGCATCGTTGTGATAGCACTGCTTACCCCAAGTTCTTTTGCCAAATCTTTGACATTCATCTTCTTTTTGGAAAGTAGCTGGATGATCCTGATCCTTGTTTTACTAGCTAATGCTTCATATACCGGTAAGGATTCTTCGTTTATTTGTAGTTGCATATATATCACCTCTTAAAAGGTTTTTCTTATATATTAACATATTTGTTAATAAAAGTTATATTAAATTATTTGTTTTAATCATTATTAATATTTTGGTTAATTAAAATCGATAAAAAATAAGTAAGTTTAACATTTATATTATTGACAGCGCTTTCTACAAGGTGTATTATTCATGTATAAATTAAAGGAGGTCAGTTATGGAAGCCACAATGTTGATTAGTAGTGTCAAGCGTGTAGGCAAAGTTGATCCGCGGTTGTACAGTTCATTTATTGAACATATGGGACGAGCAGTATATGAAGGGATTTATCAGCCAGATCATCCATCAGCTAATAAAAGGGGATTTCGCCAAGACGTCATTCACTTGGTAAAAGAATTGAACATTCCCATGATTAGATATCCTGGTGGAAATTTTGTGTCAGGATTTCGTTGGGAAGACAGTATTGGGCCCATAGCAAATAGACCTAGAAGGTTGGATTTAGCTTGGCGGACAATTGAAACGAATGAAGTTGGGATTCATGAATTTTATAACTGGTGTCAGCATGTGGGGGCCGAAATCAATATGGCTGTCAATCTGGGTACTCGTGGAGTAGATGCAGCTCGTAATTTAGTCGAATATTGTAATTTTCCTAAAGGAACTTATTGGAGTGATTTAAGGCGTTCGAATGGTCAAGAGAGCCCTTTTGGAATTAAGACATGGTGTTTAGGGAATGAAATGGACGGTCCTTGGCAGATTGGACATAAAACAGCGGAAGAATATGGACGGTTAGCAGAGGAAACGGCTAAGGCGATGAAACTCGTAGATGATTCAATTGAGGTGGTTTTATGCGGAAGTTCGAATCGGCAAATGCCTACATTTGGTGATTGGGAGTTAACAGTTCTTGATCAAGCGTACGATCAAATAGATTATTTGTCTCTTCATCAATATTATGGCAACCAAAAAAATGATCTTTCTCATTATCTTGCACGTTCCTTAGACATGGATCGGTTCATTTCTGAAGTGACAGCGATGTGCGATACAGTCAAGGCGAAGAAACATAGTAAGAAGCAGATCAACCTCTCCTTTGATGAATGGAATATTTGGTATCATTCAGCGGAACAAGATGAGCAAGCAGCGCCTTGGCAGATTGCTCCTCCTTTACTAGAAGATAACTATAATTTTGAAGATGCATTACTATTAGGCTGTCTATTAATCACTTTATTGAAACATGCAGATAGAGTAAAGATTGCTTGTCTTGCTCAATTGGTAAACGTTATTGCACCAATCAGGACAGAAACAAACGGAGAAGCTTGGAGACAGACGATCTATTATCCATTTATGCAAGCTGCTGTGTATGGACAAGGAGAGGTGTTAAGCCCACAAATTCGTTCAGCAAACTATGCGACGGAAGATTTTGAAGAAGTGCCGTATTTAGAAAGTATAGCCGTAATAAATGACAAAGAACTTGTCATATTTGCAGTTAACCGTGGAGAAGAAGAAATGAATCTAACTGTTCACTTGTCTGAATTATCAGTAGAGGGAGTGATTGATTTTTCTGAAATGAGTGGATTTGATACAAAAGCAACTAATCTTCCTAAAAGTGAACAAGTAAAACCAAGTCATTCAACAAATGTAAAAGCTGAAGATGGGAAAATCAATTGTTTATTGAAACCGCTATCTTGGAATGTGGTCAGATGTCGTTTATCAGATGAAGGAGGAACAAAAAATGAAAGGTAAAAAATGGTTAATTGGCTCTTTGTTGGTAGCTGCAACAGGTATTTTAGGAGCTTGCGGTGGCGGAAGTTCAGCAGAATCTGATTCTGATAAAGAAGTGACTTTGACTTTTTGGAATGGGTTTACTGCATCTGATGGTGAAATATTGCAAGAAATCGTTAATGAATTTAATAAAACAAATGATAAAAACATCAAAATTGAAATGGATATCATGACTTGGGCCAATTTGAATGAAAAACTTCCTACAGCGATTTCTTCTAAAAAAGCACCTGACTTTATTGCATTAAATTATCCAGATTTTGCACAGTATGTAGAAAACGGAGCGGTACAACCATTAGACGATTTCTGGGAATATGATGGAGTAGATAAATCTGATTTTAAAGAAACGGCTATTGAATTAGGTGAAGTAGAAGGTAAACAGTATTTTGTCCCCATGCAGGTACAAGGAATGTATATGTATTGGAATAATGATTTGTTTAAACAAGCTGGATTAGATACTGAACAACCACCTACTACTTGGGAAGAATTGACAGAAATGGCACCAAAATTAACTGATAGTAGTAAAAATGTATCAGGTTTTGTCTTCAATAAGGATGGAACTGCACCGTTATATAACTGGATGTTAGCAAATGGCGGTAAATTAGTGAACGATGATTATACTAAGTCTGAATTTGCGTCTCCTGAGAACCTTAAAACGTTAAAAGCGATCCAAAAAATGATCCATGTAGACAAGACTGGTCCAGAATCGATTTCTGGCGCCGAAATGGACAATTTAATGAATGCTGGTCAACTAGCCATTGAAATCAATGGGCCATGGTTAAATAACGGATTGAAAGCAAACGAGATTGACTATAATGTGACTACCTTACCACAAGGGAGTGATTCAGACAAAAAAACAGCTATTTTAGATGGCGTAGGATATGCCATTCCGGCAAGTACAGATAATAATAAAAAAGAAGCTGTCTATGAGTTTTTGAAATATTGGAATACAACTGAAATTGGTAAAAAATGGAGTATCGAAAATGGTTTTCCTGCCTACTTGGATTCAGTAGCAAAAGATGAAGAAGTAAAAAATGATCCTATTGTATCTGAATTATCGAAACAAATGGACTATGCAGAGCCATATTTACCAGGTTTTACCCAAATCTCTGCGATCAATAACGATATCATCAATCCACTGATTGAAAAATTATTAGCAGGAGAAGATCCTGAGACACTCATGAACGATGCAGATGATGCCATCAATCAATTACTGCAAAAATAGTACAGAACTTTATACAGGATAGACTGTTGGCAAGATACAGATATCTGAATGATCGACCTAGTATTTGCAGATAGGTGTTATTGCAAAAATCACAGCGATTGTTCGGATATCTTATTCAGATTCGTTTAAACCAAGATTGTATATTTTATCAAAATGAAAGATGAGGTGGACTATATGAACGGATTCACCAAATATTGGAATCGTCCTGATCGTGCTGCGTATTTGTTTTTAACTCCATCTTTTTTAGTTTTATTATTATTTACTGTCATACCGCTTTTAGGAACATTTGCTATTAGTTTTACAGATTTGAATATTTTCTTTACATCAAGAAATTTTGTAAGTTTTGAAAATTTCACACGTATATTTAGTGATGAACGAGCAGTTAATTCGTTGATTCATTCTTTATATTTCACCGTACTCGAAACGCCAACACAAATTATCGTTGGTTTATTAGCAGCAGTAGCATTATCTAAAAATACCAGATTCAATCGTTTTTGTCGTTCGACATTTTACATTCCAGTTATTTGTTCATTGACGTCAATTGCGATTATTTTTTCTATGTTGCTTGATCCGAATGTAGGGGCGATTCCTTACTTGTTTTCACAAGTCGGCTTGCCGATCCCTCAATTTTTTCGCGATCCAACCCTTGCTATGCCGACGGTAGCCATCATGACTGTTTGGAAGAATTTTGGTGTTACTATGACGATTCTCTTGACTGCTATTCAAGGAATCTCTCCCTCTTTGTATGAATCTGCTCAAATGGATGGTGCAACAAATCGACAGCAGTTTTTTAACATTACGCTACCTCAGATCGTTCCCTCCTTAGGTTTTTGTATTTTAACGAATCTGATTGGTTCGATGCAAGTGTTTGACCAAGTATATGTTGCAACCGCTGGTGGCCCACAATTTAAGACAGAAACAGCTGTTCAATATATTTACAGTCGAGGATTTACAGCACCTTATGAATTGGGCTATGCATCAGCACTGTCTTCGGTTTTGTTTATCATTGTTGCAACTATAGCTATCTCCACTAATGTGTACATGTCACGGAAAGAAAAACAAATGAAATAGGAGGGAAACCTGTATGGCACCAGAAAGCTCGATTACAGTTACTGTGAATAGTCGAAAAGCAGTTAGTGGTAAAAAAATCATTCGAACGATTAGTATGCTAGTTATATTGTTGGTTATTGCGTTTCCTTTTTTGTGGCTGATTATTTCTTCTTTTAAACACGAAAAAGACATTATCTCATTTCCGCCTAGAATATTTGCAGATAGCTATACCCTAGATAACTATATTAAGGTTTGGACAACGATCCCTTTATTAGATTACATCAAAAATACAGTGATTTTTGCTGGAGGGACAGTGATCACTTCTGTATTCTTTGATTCTCTTGCGGGGTATGCATTTGCTCGTATGCGTTTCAAAGGAAAATCAGTTTTGTTCTATTTCGTTTTGCTGACAATGATGATCCCATTCCAAGTCTTCATGATTCCTCTATTTATTGAAGTCAATTTGCTTGGCATGCTTGATACTTATGCAGGTTTGATCATTCCTCGTATGACAACTGCATTTGGTATCTTCATGATGCGTTCCTTTTTTATTACTTTACCAGATTCTTTGGAAGAGGCAGCACGCATTGATGGATTAAGTGAGTTTAATATTTTTTTGAAAATCATGTTGCCATTGAGCAAACCTACTCTTTTATCATTAGGGATTTTCACGCTGATGAATAGTTGGAATGACTTGCTTTATCCATTGATATTGACAAGTAGTTCAAAAATGAGAACTTTACCAGCAGGGTTAGCTTTATTTACGGGGCAGAACATTTCTTTTTATGGACCTGTAATGGCTGGAACGGTTATTTCAATGCTGCCATTACTAGTGGTTTATATTTTTGCACAGAAATATTTTGTTCAAGGAACAGCTATGTCTGGAATGAAAGAGTGAGGAAGATGAAAATAGTTGAGACTAAATTTTATGGACAGTTGATTGTGGTTTCTGATTACATCTTATTAGGTATTCTCTGGGTAATCGTGTGTTTGCCTGTTATTACTATCGTGCCTGCTACATGTGCTGTTTTTTATGTAATGGCGCAATGGAAAGGTGAGGGATCAGGAAATATCATTTATTTTTTCTTTCAAGGAATAAAGCAACATTTTGGTAAGAACTTGTTCCTTAGTCTGTTAACGATCATTATTTATTTTCTTGTTAATCAATTATTAGAAGAACAGACAATCGTACTTTCAATTAGTGGATATGTAGTTTCACTTATTTATTCCATGTTTCTTTTATCCTGGATATATGTGATTTCTGAAAACAAAGATATCACATTTTTACAAATTTTTGAACAAAGTGCATGGAAAGTATTTTTTGATTTTTTGAGAAATATTCTTTGTTGCGTATTGTTATTAGGATTTGTACTGCTCATATTTCTTTTCCCTCCTTTTATTTTTATCTTTGCTGGTGGCGTATGGAAACTTGTATCTATTATCTTGACTATAGGAAATGAAAGGTAGGGAAAGCTGTTGGACGAAGAAGTGAAAGTAAAAATCAGAGAGGATTTTACGGTAGGAGAGATCAGTTCTCGGCTGTTTGGCTCATTTGTTGAGCATATGGGAAGTGTCGTCTATACAGGGATTTATGAACCGGGCCATGAAACAGCTGATGGTGACGGGTTTAGACAAGATGTCCTCTCTTATGTAAAGGAATTAGAATTAGGTGTCATTCGCTATCCTGGAGGAAACTTTACATCTGGTTATGATTGGGTGGATACTGTAGGTAGGAAAGAACAACGACCAAAAAAAATTGATTTAGCATGGCGAGGTATAGAACCAAATTCTTTTGGACTCCACGAATTTTTTAAATGGATCAGTCATGTACAAGCGAAACCGATATTCACGGTGAATTTAGGAACAAAAGGAATTGATGAAGCAAAAAATTTAGTAGAATATTGTAATTTTCCAAAAGGAACCTTCTGGAGTGATTTAAGAATAAAAAATGGGCAAAAAAAGCCTTTTGGCGTTAAATTATGGTGTTTAGGGAATGAGCTAGACGGGCCATGGCAAGTGGGGGCTAAGAGTGCTTATGAATATGGTAGGTTAGCAAATGAAGCCTCAAAAGTCATGAAGTTAGTGGATGATTCAATTGAAACAATCTTAGTTGGAAGCTCTACGCCACGTTTACCATCGTACCCTGAATGGGATCGTATCGCATTAGAAGAAGCTTATGAGAATGTAGATTATTTAGCTTTGCATAACTATATTGATAAGTATGATGAAGAAGACTTGACTAAACCTCCTAAAAATGAGCGTGATGATACAGCGACATACCTTGCAAAAGCTTATCGATTCGATCGTCAAATTGAAGAAATCGTTGCTACTTGTGATTATGTAAAAGGATATTTGAGAAGTGAGAAAACAATGTATCTAGCGTTTGATGAATGGAATGTACATGCCCAACCGGAAAAAAGACATAGGGATTTTGAAGTCGGTAGTCCCATCGATTGGTGTTACTTTACTATGGAAGATACATTATTATTTGGTTCATTAGGGCTGGCTATTTTACGACACGCAGATCGCGTAAAGATTAGTTGTCAATCATTGTTAGTAAACACAATACCTTTAATACTGACAGATGCTAAAGGACAAGCATGGAGGAATCCAACTTATTATGTGATGCAACACTTATCGAAATATGCTAAAGGTCAAGTATTGGAACAACAAATCATTTGCCCTGTTTATGATTGTGAAAAGATAAAAAATGTTCCTTATGTGGACAGTGTGATCGTAGATAACGGCAATCAGCTGACTATTTTCTTGATCAATCGCACAAATGAACAACAAAAGATAACGATTGAACATGATTTCAATTTACTAGATCAAGGAGAGCACTATACATTAACCAGTAGCGATCTGTTGGACAAAAATACACGTGAAGAACCAGAAAAAATAAAATCTGAAATAAACTATTTTTCAATAGAAAAACATGACGAATTAAATGTAGAGATAGAAAAATACTCTTGGAATGTAATTAGAATAAAGAAAATGTGAGGAAATTTGTTATGATGAAGACACTTTATAATAATCCTATCGTTCGGCAACGGGCAGATCCTTGGGTATATAAACATACAGATGGTTATTATTATTTTACAGGATCGGTTCCAGGCTACCAAGTGATTGAATTAAGAAGGGCAAAGTCACTGAATGAATTAGAACATGCTGAAAGCCTGATTGTATGGCAGGCTCATGAAGAAGGACCGATGAGTGAATTGATCTGGGCACCTGAAGTCCATTATATCAATGGAAAATGGTATATTTACTTTGCTGCAAGCAATCATAAAACTATACGTGATGAATCTCATCATCACCGCATGTTCGTACTTGAAAATCAGCATATAGATCCAATGAATACAGATTGGATAGAAAAGGGACAAATAAAAACGAAAAGGGAAACTTTCAGTTTAGACGGAACAACTTTCTCTTCCCAAGGAAAGCTATATTATGTGTGGGCCCAACAAGATCCTGAAATTACTGGGAATTCTAATCTTTATCTATCCGAAATGGATAATCCTTGGACGTTAAAGGGGAAGCAGATACTCCTTTCTATACCTGAGTATGAATGGGAAAAACGGGGTTTTTCAGTAAATGAAGGTCCAGCAGTCCTTACTCGCAATGGGAAAATATTCATTACGTATTCTGGTAGTGCAACAGATGAAAACTATGCCATGGGCCTGCTGTGGGCTGATGAGCACAAGAATCTTTTATTAAAAGAATCATGGCATAAATTATCGGAGCCAGTATTCGTTTCTTCTGAAAAAAATAAGCAATTTGGTCCTGGTCACAACTCGTTTACGGTTTCAGAAGACGGGTGCTTTGATATTTTGATCTATCATGCTCGACCAGAGAAGAACCAAAAAGGGGATCCGTTAGACAATCCTAATCGGCACGCGAACGCGCAATGCTTTACGTGGAATGAGCAAGGATTTCCAGAATTTGGTGAACCTGTTCCGTATGCCTTATGAGCACAAGAAACCTTGATTTTTGCTTGAATAAACCTTGCAGACTCGTTATGATATATGTACGTACAAATAAAAAGGGGCAAGGCAAATGGCAAAATATCAAGATATTGCAGAAGAGATAAAACAAAAGATCCTTCGTGAGGAATACGAAGTAAATACAACCATTCCCTCAGAATTCAAGCTGCAAGAAATATATGACGTCAGCAGACATACGATTCGGCAAGCAATCGCTGTGTTGGTAAATGAGGGCTATCTGCGTAAAGAAAAAGGATCGGGCACATATGTAGATGACAGTTATAAGAAAGAAAAAACACTATTGAACAGAACAAAAACGATCGGTGTCATCACCACATATCTCTCTGATTATATTTTTCCGTCGATTATCCGAGGAATCGAAAATGAATTACGAGAATCTGGGTATTCATTGCTTTTAGCCAGTACGAATAACGATCACGAATTGGAAAAAGAGTGTTTGAAGAAAATGATTGCTTATGGGGTAGATGGTTTGATCGTTGAGCCTACGAAAAGTAATCAGTATAATCCAAACTTAGCACTTTATGTTGCTTTGAGAGAACAAGGCATTCCGATGGTGATGATCAATGCTGCTTATGAAGAGTTAAATGCCTCTTATATTTGTTTAGATGATGTGAAAGTCGGTTTTATGGCAGCAGAATATTTGATAAAAAAAGGACATCAGCGTCTGTTGTTCATCACAAAAATCGACGATCTTCAAGGAAAATACAGGATGAAAGGTTTTATCAGCGCGTGTGAACAGTATAATGTGCGTTTTTTGACGGAAGATATCATTACTTTCACCACGGAAACACGAGAAACAATCGCTGAAAAAACAGTACAACGGTTGAAAGAAGAACAAGCTTTAGATGGCATCATTTGCTATAACGACCAAATAGCTAGTTTATTGCTAGATAAGCTGACAGAAAATGGCTATCATATTCCAGATGACCTATCGATCGTAGGAACAGACGATTCTTCTTTAAGCCATTTAGGGAATAAAAAATTGACAACATTGACGCATCCAAAAGAAAAGTTGGGACAAGATGCCGCACGGTGGATCGTCACAACGATTGAAAAAGGACAGGCACAGCCGAATATTCTTTATGAGCCTGTACTAGTTGAACGGGAAACAGTGAAAGAAAACGAAAAATAAGAGACGGGTTTTTACCGCCTCTTATTGCTCCTACGGTTACTCGTCGCAATGTTTGTGAGAGCTTTTGATCGCTCAAGGCTGAACGTTTCTTTCACCACCTCTCCACTAAACGGTGTTCTCCTACCAACTGGTCACAAGTCACAATATTCATCAAACATGAGAAGCTGTTTTTTGAAATTGTTCCTTGTGACTGGAGCTGAACGGCAGGCTCACAACCTCTTCCTTAAACGGTGTTCAAAAGCTTGCATCTGCGGTAATAATCCTAACCAAACGAAAAATAGGAGAAGCTATTTTTGTTTGGATGTTCTTATTATTTGATGCAGGACAGCTTTTTCACAACCTCTGATTCACGGTGTTCCAGAAGTAGCTTCTTCGAAAATAAGCTGAAATTCCACAAAAATTTAAGAAGCAATTTTCGTAAATTCCTTCTTATTTCTTGAAGCTGACCACTTCTGTCACGGCCTCTTTAAGAATGATGGATAGAAATACGTTTAGGATAAGTTTTTTTAGATGCACTTTGTTCGATTTCCTCTAAAGATTTCCCACGAGTTTCTGGTACGATCTCTTGAATAAATAAAACCCCTAAAAAGCAGATGATCCCAAAAATGCCGAAAACGATTTCTTGAGACATAGAAGCAGTCATCACAGGAAAAAGCAAGCCAACTAGGAAAGAACCAATCCAATTAAAAGAAGAGGCTAGGCCAGATGCTCGCCCGCGGACAGCTAGTGGGAATATTTCGCCTACGATTACCCATGTCAGTGGAGCCCATGTGCAAGAATAAAATGCGACATAAATACATAAAAATAAGAGAATCAACAACGAATTTGTATGAGCATCCAGTACAGTTCCTAAAACAGCTGGTAGGATGAAAGAAAGTCCCATCACGCTACCGCCTATTTTCAATAAAGTTCGCCGATTGAACTTGTCTGCAATAACCAAAAAGAGCAAAGAACCAGCAACTAAAATGATTCCTTGGATGATCGGCCACATCAATGCATCGCTCGCTGCATGCCCAGTCGCTTTTTCTACGATTAGCGGAATATAGTAAAAAATAGCATTAGCTCCTTGAAATTGCTGGAATACTGCTACACCAATACCGGCAATGACTAAGGAACGATATTTTTCTAAAAACAAAGTATGCCAAGAAGTTACGGTTGTCTTTTCTTGTTTGACATTCAGCTGGATTTGTTCGAATTCCTGTTCAGCTTCGTTTGGTGTTCGAATATAGTTCAATACTCTTTTTGCCTCTTCCAAGCGGCCAGATTGCACAAGAAAACGCGGTGACTCTGGTAGAGCTAAAACACCGAAAAATAAAATCAGCGCGGGGACAGCAGCAAGTCCTAACATCACGCGCCAAGCCATCGTTTCAGGCAACCCTTTTAGCAAATAATCTGCAACATAGGAAAGGAGCATGCCAGAAGCAATCATCACTTGATTGATCCCTGACAATCTTCCCCTTAGTCTAGCAGGAGCCATTTCAGACATATAAGCAGGAACTAGGGCAGATGCAGCGCCAACAGCTAAACCTAGAAGAATCCTTGCTGCAATCAGAAAATAAGAACCATTGTGAGGGGCAGATGCAGAAAGGACAGAACCAGCCATAAAAATAAGTGCAGAAAGAAGAATCATTTTTCGTCGTCCAAGCTTATCAGAAAGAAGACCAGATAAAGAGCCGCCAAGGATCGCACCTAACATGACCGAAGACGTGATCCATCCTATCAAAGAAGCTTTACCTGCCAAACCCCAATCATGCTGTAAAAAAGGTAAGGCGCCGGTCATAACACCAATATCATATCCAAATAGAATGCCGCCAAATGCGCCAAAAAAATAAATAAACGATGAGGAAACTTTTTTTTCTTTTTTCATAAGTATTCTCTCCTTCTAGAATTTCGAGAAGGCGGTTGATCAGATTTTGTAAGCAATTTCATTTTATAACTTATGTACGTACAAAACAAGTGTTTTTTATTGTATTCTTGTAAATAACCGCTTGACATGTACGTACAAAAGTATACAATAATCATTGTAAGCGCTACTAAAAAGACGGTTTGATCAGGTTTGACGAGAAGGAGGGAGTTAAATCATTATGAAGGAAGTAAATGCGCAAAGTATGTTAGATGTCATAGATGGTCGTACATCTTTAGGGATTGAGTTTGGATCAACTAGGATCAAAGCTGTATTGATTGATTCATCTTTTACTCCTATTGCCGCTGGTAGTTATGAGTGGGAAAACAAACTAGAAAATGGTATCTGGACCTATTCATTAGAAGATATTTGGAAAGGATTGCGCGTCAGTTACCGAAAAATGGCAGCAGAAGTATTCGAAATCTATGGCGAGAATCTTACGACAATCGGGTCGATTGGGTTCAGTGCAATGATGCACGGTTATCTAGCATTTGATAGCAAGGAACAGTTACTAGTACCATTTCGTACTTGGCGAAATACAATCACTGAAGAAGCAGAACGAATATTAACGGAAAAATTTCAATACAATATTCCGCAGCGATGGAGTATCGCTCATTTGTATCAATCTATTTTGAATAAAGAAGAACATGTGAAAGAAATTAATTTTTTGACAACGCTTGCAGGCTATGTCCATTGGCAGCTTACTGGTGAGAAAGTACTAGGCGTAGGAGATGCATCAGGCATGTTTCCTATCGATCCTTCAACGAAAACCTACCATCAAGAAATGAAAAATATTTTTGGTCAGTTAATCGAAAAAGCGCACGTAGCGATTGACTTGGATCACATTTTGCCTAAAGTTCTAGTAGCAGGAGAAGAAGCTGGCAAGTTAAGCGAATCAGGGGCTTATCTGATCGACCCTACGGGAAATTTGAGACCAGGAATCCCGGTTTGTCCGCCAGAAGGGGATGCAGGAACCGGTATGGTCGCTACGAACAGTGTAGCCAAACGGACAGGGAACATTTCGGCTGGTACTTCCGCCTTCGCTATGATCGTATTAGAAAAAGAACTAGAAAATGTTCATCCGGAAATCGACATGGTCACTACACCTTCAGGAGAACTAGTAGGCATGGTTCATACGAATAACTGCTCTTCGGATATCAATGCTTGGGTCAGTATTTTTGAAGAATTTACCAATTCTTTGGGTATGGAGATAAGCAGAGATAAATTATTCACGGTATTATTCAACAAAGCGCTAGAAGGCGATACGGATTGCGGGGGATTACTTTCTTATGGTTATTTTTCCGGTGAAAACATTACAGGAGTAAATGAAGGAAGGCCATTATTTGTACGTACACCAGGTAGCCGTTTTGATTTAGCGAATTTCATGCGGATCCATTTAGCCAGTGCTTTTGGTGCAATGAGAATCGGAATGGATATATTGAAATCTGAGAATGTCCAAATTGATCGTTTAGTGGGACATGGGGGGATTTTTAAAACACCAGAAGTTGGACAGCGGATTCTAGCATCTGCTATGGAGGCACCAGTTACAGTGATGGACACAGCCGGAGAAGGTGGAGCGTGGGGAATCGCGTTATTAGCAGCCTATATGATGGATCGACATGGGAAGTCTTTAGAAAACTTCTTGGCAGAAGACGTGTTTGGACAAGACCAAGGAATCACCATCACACCTTCAGCAGAAGAAATAGCAGGCTATCAGATATTTATGAGACGTTACCGTGAGGGGATCGACATTGAAAAAACAGCGATTCATCAATTGCAAGAAAAAGGAGTGATAGAAAATGCTGGAACAACTGAAAGAAGAAGTATACCAAGCAAATCTTGACTTGCCTAAACACGGACTCGTCAAATATACATGGGGAAATGTGAGCGCTTTTGATCCTGAAACACGATATTTCGTTATCAAACCTAGCGGAGTCAGTTATGAAGAGATGACAGCAGACGACATGGTCGTTGTGGACTTGGACAATCATATCATTGAAGGTAAACTCAATCCCTCTTCGGATACGCCTACTCATGCTGTTTTATATCGTTCATTTCCTCAAATCGGAGGAATCGTCCATACTCACTCGACATGGGCGACGATCTGGGCACAAGCAGGATTGGATGTTCCTGCGATGGGGACGACGCATGCAGATACTTTTTATGGATCGGTACCTTGTGCTCGATTTTTGACACAACAGGAAATCGACAGCGGGTACGAATATGAAACAGGAAAAGTTATCATAGAAACATTCAAAGAACGCAAAATTGATTCCTTAGCAATTCCAGGGGTACTTTTACACGGACACGGTCCATTTACTTGGGGGAAAGATGCGCAAAGTGCGGTAATGAACGCAGTCGTACTAGATGAAGTATGCAAGATGAATTTATTTACCAGACAGCTCAATTCATTTTCAGAAGAGCTACCTCAACGGATTTTAGATAAACATTATTTACGAAAACACGGAAAAAATGCGTATTACGGACAAAACAAATAAAAGGAGTGGCTAGTTATGTTGAATATTGGAGAAAAAGAATTTTGGTTTGTTGTAGGATCACAGCATTTATATGGGGAAGAAGCACTGCGAGAAGTAAAGAAACATGCACAAGAAATGGTCGATGAACTGAATGAAAATGGCCAATTGCCTTATCCAATCCGCCTTCAAGAATTAGCAGTTACTGCTGATACGATCACAAAAATCATGAAAGAGGTCAATTATCGAGAAGAAGTAGCAGGTGTGATCACTTGGATGCATACTTTCTCACCAGCAAAAATGTGGATCCGCGGGACAAAGCTTCTACAAAAACCATTGCTTCATTTAGCTACGCAATATAACGAAAGCATTCCTTGGAAAACGATCGATATGGATTTCATGAATTTAAATCAATCCGCTCATGGTGACCGCGAATATGGGTTCATCAATGCTCGATTAAATAAACAAAATAAAATCGTCGTTGGCTACTGGAAACGACCTGAGATCCAAAAAGAGATTGCTGATTGGATGGATGTTGCAGTAGCCTATAATGAAAGTTTTGGAATAAAAGTGGCTCGTTTTGGTGACAACATGAGAAACGTGGGTGTCACAGAAGGAGACAAAGTGGAAGCACAGATTCAATTTGGTTGGACTGTTGATTATTTTGGTATCGGAGATCTTGTACAAGTAATCGATCGCGTATCAGACGAAGAAGTCGATCAATTATTTGAAGAATACAAGGAATTGTATACCTTCGACTATGGTGATTATGAAGAAAAGACATGGGAAGAACATGTAAAAGTACAAGCTCAGCAGGAAATCGGTATTCGCCGTTTCTTAGAAGAAGGAGGCTATAACGCTTTTACGACTAATTTTGAAGACCTGTATGGAATGAAACAACTACCTGGACTAGCTGTACAACGTTTGATGGCAGAAGGATACGGTTTTTCCGGGGAAGGCGACTGGAAAACTGCAGCGATTGATCGGTTGCTGAAAATCATGGCTCGAGGGAAATATACAGGATTCATGGAAGATTATACTTACGAGCTAGCTAGTGGCCAAGAAGCAATCTTGGAATCCCATATGATGGAAGTAGATCCGACGCTTGCTGCGACGAAACCAAGAATCGTTGTTTCTCCTTTATCAATGGGAGATAGAGAAGATCCGGCGCGTCTTGTATTTGATGGGAAAGCAGGAGAAGGGGTAGTCGTATCGATGGCAGATTTCGGTACGCATTATAAACTGCTGATCAATGAAGTAGAAGCCTTTGAACCAACGACTGAAGCACCTAATTTACCTGTTGCACGTGTGTTATGGAAAACTAAACCGAATTTCCATGAAGGTGTCCATTCATGGATTCAGGCAGGTGGCGGTCATCATACCGTTGTCTCGCTAAATCTAACAACAGATCAAATTGAAACGTGGGCAAAATTAGTTGAGTTGGAAACAGTGGTTATTAGATAAAAAGAGGTTGTGAAAAAGCCGCTTAGTTTTAAGAAATAAGAAGAGATTGACGAAATTTGCTTTTCAACTTTTTTGAAATTTAGTCCTATTATCAATGTCAGCTAACGGAACACCATTTATCAAGATATCTCACCCTCAATATTTTGCTCTCGAAAATAAGGCTTATGGCAGTAACTTGTCATAGCCTTATTTTTATCACTAATCCTACTCTGCTCTAACTGCTCTTTTTGCTTCTAGGAAGTCAAATGGTAAACAGTTGTCTAATTGCAGAAATTTCGAGATACTTGTTAGTAAGGAGGGGGTTTTATGTATCACGTTCATTTGATTGATGCTATTCCAGAACAAGAGATAGAAAAGTTACAAGGGGAATATTTCAAAATAATAGATGATTTGCCAGCCGAAGGAATAGTTATTCGTAGTACGAAAGTGAAAGATGAATGGCTTACACCAGATTTGCTAGCAATTTCAAGAGCTGGTGTTGGTGTGAACACGATCAACGTTGAAAAAGCTTCTGAAAACGGGACGATCGTCATGAATACACCAGGTGTAAATGCTAATGCAGTAAAAGAGCTTGTTTTGTGCTGTTTGCTCTTATCTTCCCGTCCGATAATCGAAGCAAGTCGTATGGTACAAACACTAACAGGTCCTAATATTTTAGAACAGGCAGAAAACAAAAGAAGTGCTTATGTGGGACGAGAATTGCAAGGCAAAACCATCGGTCTTCTTGGTCTTGGAGCGATAGGCACAAAAGTAGCGCTAAGTTGCTATAGCTTAGGGATGGATGTCTTGGGTTATTCTATCCGCGATGCCCAGTTGGATTATGTTCGGCAAGCAGATTTAGAAACAGTTCTTTCTACCTCGGATTACATCGTAGTCATGCTGCCGTTGACAGAAGATACAAAAGGATTGATCGATCAGGCGAATATAGAAAAAATGAAAAAAGATGCTGTACTTATCAATGTAGGAAGAAGTGAAATTGTTGATAAATATGCTGTTATGCAAGCATTGGAAAAACAACATCTGGCCAAATACGTGACTGATTTCCCAGAAGAAGAGTTCTTAGAAAATGACCGTATACTTATGTTGCCTCATCTAGGGGGATCGACTCAGGAAGCTTTGGCAGACAGCGGACGTTTGGCAGTTGAAGCCTTAAAAGATTATCTTTTGTTCGGTACGGTTAGAGAAGCGGTCAATTATCCATCCGCACGAATGTTTTTCCAAGCGCCGTTTCGATTCACTATATTTTATCAAAAGAAAACCAATATATTAGCAGAGATATTTTCTCTGCTGAATGAGAACGAGTTAGCGATCGCAGATATATCGCGTAACCATAAGAATGAGCATGTCTACATATTGATTGACATAGACAGTACTGATTTTGAACAGCTCAATCAAGTGAAACAACAGCTAGAAAAAATTTCTGGAGTACGAAAGGTCCGCTTATTAAAGAAACCAGAAAGGCCATAAAGAAAGAGAATATTTGGATTTCATTAATTCTTCTTTCCGTTCTTTACTTTCGAATTTCGTACAACTAAAATAAGAGAAGCAACATTCTTTTATTGATAGAAATGAAGGAGCAAGCATTTGAAAAGATATATAAGCAGACTTTCGACCAAACAGAAAAAGATTTTAAAAGGAACAACAGCAATCATCAGTATCTTTTTTCTTGTTGTTTTTAGTAATTTGTTTTTGCAGTGGTGTCAAAATGATCTATCCGTAGACCTTGCGTTGAAATTTGCTTTTTCTTGGCATACGGAAAAATTCTTCTTAGCCTGTCTCGTCTTGCTGATCATTCTTATTTTTCTGATTGCACTAGCAGGATCTGTCCCTTTAGGTTCCCTTACGTATGTCGTAGCCATCGGTGTATTAGGTTTTGCAAATTATATGAAAATGAGTTATCGGCAAGAACCGATTTATCCAGACGATTTGAAGATGATCACTGAAATCGGATTGCTGAAAGATATGACCGGCACTATGCTGTTTACAGTGATCTTAGCTGCCGCAGGAACCGTGCTAGGATTGTTTTGCTGGTACATGTTTCGAAGCCTGAAAAAAGGAAGGCGATTCCAATTGATCCGATTAACGACACTGCTTGTGGCAATTGGACTGCTAGGGTATATCAGTAATTTCAACAATCCCGATAATTTGTTGCGAAAAGCATATAATAAAACGGCACTATGGATACCTTACAGCCAGAAAATGAACTACTATAACACTGGTTTTATCGGTGGGTTTTTGTACAATCTGAAGGTAGAACCAATGGATGAACCTGAAGGATATTCGAAAGAAAAGATCAAAGAAATCACTGAAAAATACCAGAAGCTAGCCGATGAAAAAAATAAAATTGTAGAGGAAGAGTCGCCGAACATCGTGTTCGTGATGAGTGAAAGTTTCTCAGATCCTAGTCGATTAAACGGCGTAGAAGTATCTGGTGAGCCATTGGCAGATTATTATGAAGTAGCTGATCAAACATATAGTGGCAATATGCTTTCTCAAAACTATGGCGGTGGAACAGCAAATATCGAATTTGAAGCATTGACTGGTTTTTCTATGGCGTTATTTAATGCGCAACTCACCACCCCTTACACGATGCTTGTACCAAAAATGGATCAGCTTCCTTCTATCGTTTCAGCGTTAAACGCACAATCATACCAGACGACAGCGATCCATCCATACAATACTTCGATGTATAAAAGAGAGGATGTTTATCAGACATTAGGATTTGATCAGTTCATCAGCGAGCGTACGATGACCTATACGGATACGATAGAGAATAATCCATATATTTCTGATGAGTCAGCTTACAAAGAAGTAATGACACTTCTCAAGGAAGAAAAAACACCTCAGTTCATTCATTTAGTCACGATGCAGACACATATGCCTTACAATGGAAAGTATGATAGACTGGGCTATTCTGCAGAAATTTCAGATGGAAGTGGGACACTTGACTTAGAGAATTATCTGCAAGATATTTCCTATAGCAGCACGGCACTGAAGCAGTTCACGGAAGAATTGAAGAATCTTTCTAGAAGGACTTTAGTTGTTTTTTGGGGGGATCATCTGCCAGGGATTTATTCAGATACCATCCAAGCCAAAAATGATAAACAAACATTGCATGAAACACAATTCTTGATGTTTGACAGCAAAGGAAAATTAGAAAAGCAAACGACTCATGATGCAATCACCAGTCCTTTTTATTTTGCAGCGAATCTAATGGAACAGACGAATCAGACAACAAATGGCTTTTATCAGCTGCTTTTATCATTAGAACAGGAACTTCCGGCGTTTGAACGAGAACTGTACTATCAAAACGGACAGTGGTATAAAGAAGCGCAATTCAATCGCTCGCAACAAGAGATTTACGACGAATATCAATTGATCCAATATGACATTGTCGCAGGGAAACAATATAGTTTAGCAGATGGTTTCTTTGAGCACGAATAAGAATGGCGAGCTGTATAGAAACCATTAAATTTTTTCAAGTACTTGTCATTTGAGGATAAAAACAAGTAGAATAAATAATAACAACAATGGAGAAAGTAGGAAAACGAACATGTTACCGAATATTGGCTATTATGTGCAGTCCATCGATCAAATCGTCAAGGAAACAGAAGCAATCGGAGAAGGAATGCATCCGAAATATGAAGTGATCAGAAACGCAATCGATGAAGGAAAAACAAGTGACCTGGACAAATCGACTCTTGAAGAGATCATCCTGTTATTTGAAGAAGGAACAAAAAAATATCGGGCAATGCTTAAGAAAGTCAGTACATTGCGCCCACCAGCAAAAGCAATGGGCATTCATAAAAATTTTGAAAAAGCTTATCTTTCATATGTAGCAGGCTGTGAAGAAATGATTCAAAGTATTGATCTTGAGTCAGGGGTAGATAAAGATTTATTCAATACATCTGAAGCAAAACAAGACCAAGCGACAGACCAATTGACAGCTGCCATCCAAAAAATGACTAATTTGTTGTTGAAAAAATAAAAGAAATCTTTGATAACAATAAAAACTAGAGTTATCTAATATAAATGTAATATTACCTTTATGATAGAGTGATCAAAATCCTTTATGATAATGACATACCTATAACCAACAACAACCTTGTACTTACTCAAAATCGAGTAAATACTCCTTTTCCGTCGAGTCTAACCATCTCGGCGGTTTTTTATTTGTAGAAAAGAACATCAGGATAGACGGAAAAGTCTTGTCCTGATGTTCTTTTCAGATAGTATGGAAAGCTGATTAGTTTTCTACATTCTGTACATATTGTTCAAAGTAGTTCTGTAAATCGGCTTTGAGTTTCTGATATTCCTCTTCGCTATACTCTTTATCTTCGATTTTCCCATCAAAGAAAGGAATATTTAGTTCTTCCCGTAGTCTGTCTAATACGTCTTGCTGATTCATTTCATTCTCCTTTTCTTACTAACGATCAAAATAAACACAGACACATTCTGGTGCATAGACATCTTTTTTCAGTAATTCCAGTAATCCTGTTTCAGGATGACGGCGATATAATGTCAGATTATCGGTATTCTGATTGGCACACACGACAAAATTATTGCTTGGATCTAGTGCGAAATCGCGGGGAAAATCCCCTTCTGTTGAGATGATTTGCTTGTTTTGAATGTGGGAACCATCTTCAAAAACTGCGAATACAGCAATCGAGTTATGTCCTCGGTTAGAAGCATAAAGGAACTTGCCATCATTTGAAATGCGGATAGCTGCCCCTCCATTTTCACCGTCGAATTCTTCTGGCAAGGTCGATATTTTCTGTAATTCTTCAAAAGCACCTGTTTCTTTATTATAAGAAAGCACGCGGACTGTGCTGTCTAATTCACCAAATAAATAAGCGAATTGTCCATTTGGATGAAAGACAAGATGGCGAGGGCCTGTTCCTGGCTCTGCAGTGAAGGTAGTTACAAGATTCAATTTGCCGTTTTCGGACACATCATAAGTATACACACGATCTGTACCAAGATCACATACGACTAATCGTTGGTCAGGAGTCAGATCCGTATAGTGGACATGCGCATGATCTTGGTTTTTATGAGGACCTGTCGCTTCTTGATGGAATATTGAATCTGCTGCTTTCAGTTCGCCATCTCCTAATATATGGTAGACATTTACTTCACCTTTATGATAGTTCGCCCCGTATAGTAATTGACGTGCTTCATCAACCGCTACATAACACAAAGGAGCGCCAGACTCTGTTACCGCATTCAAAAAATGAAAATCCTTATCGTACGCACCGGCACCACCTAATCCATCCACACTAGTAACTGTGTAAAGATTGCCAGCTTTACTTTTTGCTACATAGGTAGGGCTATTTTCTTCAACAGCTAATGAAAGGTTGGCTAATTCTTCTTTTTCTGTATCAAGGTCGATCGTATAGATTCCTTTACTTTCGCGACGCGTATAGGTTCCTAAAATTATCTTTTCGATCATATGAGCTGATTCCTCCTAATTGTAATGAAATAGTTTTCGTTTTTATTCTATCACATAATTATTCCACACGGCTAAAGAATGAGAATGTGTTATACTGTTTTTGAAAGCAATTAAAGGAGAGAGTGCAATGATTCAGGCAAAGATTACAGAAATTGGGACAGAAGCAATAAACAAGGAAGAACCCATGCTGATTTTGTTCGATAAAACAGCAACAGCTGCCTTACGAAAATATTCGGTGATTCAAGAAGTATCAAAAGACGAACCTTTTTCTTTGAAAGCAGGCGGAACAATTGCTTTTGATGATCAGGTATATACGATCGATTATGTCGGTCCGATGGCCAATGGGAATTTAGAGACAGTAGCTCACGTATCATTGATTTTTGATGCTTGTCCAGAAGAAGGACAAATTGCAAATGGAATCTATCTTCATCCGCATAGACTGCCTGCTATTGGTTTGGGAAGCCAAATTTTTTATAACTAACAGGAGGAATTATGGAAGGAAAAAATAAGAAGAACAGACCGGTGTCGTGGTTTTGGCGCTGGTTTTTAAATAATCAAGTAGTCACAGCCTTACTTGTTGTATTGTTAATATTGCTGATCGTCTTTTTATTTACAAAAGTTTCATATTTGTTTGCACCAATCTGGCAATTT
This sequence comes from Enterococcus sp. E4-223, assembly GCF_035727065.1. Lineage (NCBI taxonomy): Bacteria > Bacillati > Bacillota > Bacilli > Lactobacillales > Enterococcaceae > Enterococcus > Enterococcus sp. E4-223. Next base: position 152,776 of record NZ_JAPMLH010000004.1, read on the forward strand.
TTAGCAATCGTAGGTCTGCCTATCATTTTAGCAGGAATCTTGTATTACTTGATGAATCCGGTAGTTGATTACTTTGAAAAGCGAAAAGTACCAAGGCTTTACAGTATCATTGGGCTGTTTGTTTTGGTTGTTGCACTAATCGCATGGGGGAGCGTAGTGATCATCCCTAAGATTCAGGAACAAACAGTGAGCTTCATCAGTAACTTCCCTCAATATGTAGATACGATTGATAATAAATTAACCGAGATTTTGCGGGACCCGCTGTTCAACCAATTTCGCGAACAGTTGGAAACAGCAGGTGATAAGTTCATGAATTCGGCAGGCGATATGATCCAAGATATATCTAAGAGTACAGTTCAGAGTCTTGGAAGTTTTGTCGGCGCGGTAGCGACTATTTTAGTGGCTCTGCTGACGATGCCGTTTATCTTATTTTATCTATTGAAAGACGGTAAACAATTAGCACCTTATTTTGTCAAATTTTTACCGACACGCATGCAAAAACCGACGTTGAATGTGCTGAGTGAAATGAATAGTCAAGTTTCTTCTTATATAAGAGGACAACTAACTGTGGCTTTTGCTGTGGCAATCATGTTTATGATTGGTTTTGCGGTCATTGGTTTAGAGTATGCTGTCACGTTGGGGATTATTGCGGGTTTTTTGAACCTGATCCCTTACTTAGGATCATTTTTAGCGATGATTCCGGCTATCTTTTTAGCCATTGTAGCAGGTCCATTCATGATCATCAAAGTACTGATCGTTTTTGCAGTAGAGCAGACAATAGAAGGACGCTTGATCTCTCCATTAGTACTAGGGAATCAGTTAGCAATCCATCCAGTAACGATTTTATTAGTTCTGCTGACTTCTGGGAAATTGTTCGGAATCATCGGTGTGATCTTGGGGATTCCTGTTTATGCAGCAGCTAAAGTAGTGATTACTCATGTTTTTGAATGGTACACAACAATCTCTTCTCTTTATGAAGAAAATCCGTTGAAAAAGCAGAAAGAATAACAAAAAGAGACAGATGGGAAAATATCCAAGGCACAAATGCTGCTTTGAAGATTTTTTCCTCTGTCTCTTTTGTATGCATTTATCTCAATTTTTAAAATGATTTACCTAAAGCAGCAGCTTTATCTAATGCATTTTGCATCAACTCATCTGCACGGTCAGGGTCATAATCGATTCCTTCGATGAATAGCTGATCTACTTGATCGATGCCTACAAAGTTTAAAATACCTTTTACATATTGAGAGGCAAAGTCTTGTCCGTTGTATACACCGCCATTAGATTGGATGTGCAGTGCTTTTTTACCTGTCACTAATCCTTCTGGCCCGTTTTCTGTATAGCGGAACGTTTTTCCAGCTACATTGACGGTATCGAACCAAGCTTTTAATTTTGTTGGGATATTTAGATTCCATAAAGCGTTTGCGATAACGATTTTATCAGCAGCAAGGAACTGATCAGTCAATTCATTGAAACGAGCAATTTTTTGTTGTTGACTTTCTGATAAGGAAGTGAATTCTGCACCAGCACGTAATGCTTCCCAACCTGATAATAATTCTTCATCGATTTCCGGAATATCATCGCGATAAAGTTCCAAAACAGTCACTTCATCATCTGGATGATTTTCTTTATAACTTGTTAAAAAAGACGTCAATGCCTTAACTGTGCGCGATTCTTCTGCAGTTAGGGGATGACCTTTGACTACTAAAACAGATGCCATATGCTTACCTTCTCCTTTTATTGCTATGATTGTTATAACTATGACTAACAAAATCAGTTTACTCGAAAAAGAAAAGGCTATCAAGTCATATTGATAAGGTTGAAGAATAAATAACTAAAAAAAGACAGGATATAAAAGAGGTTGTGACACGATTTTTGTCACAGCCTCTTTTGAATCTAACAAGCAATATTCAAGCAACACTCGACTGAAGAGCTTCCATCCCACCAATGATATAAACAGCACGAAAACCATTAGCAGTAAGTTGATCGGCTAATGCTTCTGATCGCCTGCCTGTATAGCTTAGAATATAATAAAGTTTCTTTGGATCTAGATTTTTTAATTGTCTTGGCAAGATAGCAGCGGGGATAGAAAGCGAGTGGCTTAAGTGGTTTTTTGTGTAATCTAAGGTATTTCTTGTATCTAAAACGATGCTGTCAGCATCGAGAGGCAATTTATTGAAGTCTTGGACACTAATTGATTGGGCCATTTATCTCATCCTTTGTTTAGTATGTGGCTATTTTAATGGGCAACTCTCATTAATTCAAATGGAAGGATTCCTCTTATCACTTTTTTAATGTATCGGATGATAATGAAAAAAACTATGCAAATGTCTTGCAAAACAGGTAGGAGGTGTTATAATGACATAGCGTCATATGACAATGTGTCATCTTGAAAGAAAGGAGGATCCATATGCCGACACAGACATTTTTCCATTTGCCTAAAGAAAAACAAAAAAGACTAATCGAGGCTGCGAGAATCGAGTTTTCTAGAGTACCTTTGAAAGAAGCCTCGATTGCTAATATCGTCAAATTAGCGGATATCCCTAGAGGCAGTTTCTATCAGTATTTTGAAGATAAAGAGGATCTTTATTTTTATTACTTTGAGACAATGAGACGTGACAGCTCTAAAGATATGTTGCAACTAATGAAAGAATCCGATGGTGATCTATTCAAAGGATTCGAATCCTATTTTTCTAAAATGATTTATGAGATTTTGGAAGGTGAGAATGCTTCTTTTTATCGTAACTTGTTTATGAACATGGATTACAGTGCCTCAAGAAAAGTCGCTCCTCATACGAGTCGCCAAAAAACGCCTCACGATCCGCATAAAGAACACAAACAAGATGCAAAAGAGTTGCTTGAATTGATTGATCGGACGAAGCTTAAAGTAAAAAATGATCATGAATTGGAATTACTGATCCAATTAGTGATGAATACTGTATTTACAACAATTGCGCATTCGTATCGCTTATTTTCAACATCTGAAGATTACTCAGTAGAGCAAGCAATCAGTGAATTCAATTTGAAACTTTCTTGGCTGAAAAACGGAGTATATAAATAGAAAGAAGGGAACTAGATGCTAAAAATCGTAAAACGGATCTCCTTGACTTCAGCAATTGCAGCTGCAGTTTTCATGGTGATCCAAGTACTGGCAGATTTATATTTGCCGACACTTACCTCCAATATCATTGATAAAGGGGTAGCACAAGGAGATGTCGATTATATTTGGCATACAGGCTTTGTGATGATCGGCTTTTCTTTGATCAGTATCTTAGCTGCTATTGCAAATACATTTTTTGCTACTCGTGAATCACAGAAACTGGGTAAGCAATTGCGTACGGATGTCTATAAAAAATCAGAGAGTCTGACAAAAGATGCGTTTGATAAATATGGAACGGCCTCTTTGATCACAAGAACGACCAATGATGTGACTCAAATCCAAATGGTTACACAAATGTTTTTACGTATGATGATCAATGCACCAATCACGTTGATTGGCGCGAGCATACTTGCTTATCAAAAAGATCATCAGTTGACAAAAATCTTCTTAGTTGTCATCCCAGTAATGATTATTTTGATCGGCGGAATCATGTACTTTGCTGTTCCATTATTCAAAAGTATGCAAAAGAAAACTGACCGTTTAAACCTGGTATTTCGAGAAGGATTGACAGGGGTCAGAGTGATTCGAGCATTCGATAAGACACGCTTTGAAGAAAATCGTTTTGATTTAGCGAATAAAGATTATACAAATACGGCAATCAAAGTTAATACGATCGTCGCATTGATGATGCCGATGATGACATTGATCATGAGCGGTACAAACGTAGCAATCACTTGGTTTGGTGGACACTACATAGCAGATATGACTTTGGAAGTCGGTAATCTGATTGCATTTATGACTTATGCGATGCAGATCTTGATCAGCTTTATGATGCTTTCCGCTATTTTTATCATGGTGCCTCGTGCACAAGCTTCAGCTGACCGTATTAATGAAGTGTTGGATGAAAAAATCGGTATCCATGACCCTGAAAATCCTAAAACAGTTTCTTTTGCTGGAAAAAACGCAACATTGGCCTTCAATCATGTCAATTATCGATATCATGGAGCAGAAAAACTTGCATTGGAAGATATTGATTTCCAAGCCAAGTCGGGCGAGATCGTCGCAATCATAGGGGGGACTGGTTCAGGTAAAACGACCTTAGTCAATTTGATCCCTCGATTATATGACATCGAATCTGGTTCGATCCAAATAAATGGAACGGACATTAGTGACATGACTCAATATAATTTGCGAGAATTAATGGGCTTTGTTCCTCAAAAAGCAGTTCTGTTCTCTGGAACGATCCGAGACAATATGCAGTATGGTAAGCCGGATGCAACAGATGAAATGATTTGGAAAGCATTAGAAATCGCACAAGCTAAAGATTTTGTTTCAGAGATGGAAGATGGCTTAGATAGCCATGTGGAACAAGGAGGAGGAAACTTCTCTGGTGGACAAAGACAGCGTCTGGCAATTGCACGGGCATTAGTCAAAACAGCAGATATCTATGTGTTTGATGATTCCTTCTCAGCGTTGGATTTCAAAACGGATGCCAATCTTCGCCAAGCATTGAAAACGAATATGAAAGAAAGTATCACCGTTTTAGTTGCTCAACGAGTAAGTACAGTAATGGATGCAGATATGATCCTTGTGCTAGATGAAGGAAAACTGGTTGGCAAAGGAACACATGAAGAACTATTAGCAACAAACGAAACTTATCAAGAAATCGTTCATTCACAACTAAGAGAGGAGGACTTAGCATGAGTAAAACAAACACACGTCCCTCTCATGGACCAGCAGGCGGTCCAGGACATGGTGGACCTGGCAGAAATCTCGGTGTAAAAGGTGAAAAGCCTAAAAATTTCTGGGGAACGGTACGCCGATTGTTTGGCTATATGTCTAAACGTATGGTTGCGATCATCGCTGTATTTGTACTAGCAATAGCAGCCGTGATCTTCCAAATCCAAACACCAAAGGTCTTGGGGAAAGCAACCACAGAAATATTCAAAGGTGTAATGGCTGGCGCTCAACAGATGCAACAAGGCCAACAAGTAACAAAATTTCCGATAGACTTTGATAAAATCGCGCAGATCATTGCGACAGTAATCGTGATGTATTTGATTTCTGCTGTATTCAACTTTTTACAGCAATTTATTATGACACGTGTTTCCCAACGAACAGTTTATGAATTACGTCATGATTTGGAAGCCAAAATGAATCGTGTACCGATTTCCTATTATGATACACATACAAATGGGGATATCATGTCTCGAGCAATCAATGATATGGATAACATCGCAAGCACGCTGCAGCAAAATTTGACTCAATTTGTAACTAGTGCAGTCACATTGATTGGGGTCATCGTGATGATGCTTTCAATCAGCTGGCAATTGACGTTAGTCGCGTTATTGATGATCCCTTTAAGCTTGATCATCGTGATGATCGTAGCGCCGAAATCACAAGTGTTTTTCGCAGATCAGCAAAAAAGTTTAGGCTTATTGAATAACCAAGTAGAAGAAACATATGGTGGTCATACCATTGTTAAAACATTCAATCATACTGAAAAAGACCAGGAAGTATTTGAAAAAGAAAATCAGAATCTGTATGCCGCTGGTTGGAAAGCTCAATTTATTTCGGCAATCATCATGCCGTTGATGAATTTCGTTAAAAATCTAGGCTATGTGTTCGTCGCTGTACTAGGCGGAGTAAAAGTTGCAAATGGGAACATGACATTAGGGGATGTTCAAGCGTTCTTGCAATATACAACACAGTTCTCTCAACCAATCACTCAACTTGCAAGTTTGATGAACACTATCCAATCAACAGTTGCTTCAGCCGAACGGGTATTTGAAGTGTTGGATGAAGAAGAGATGTCCAATGAAAAATCTGGCCTTCCAGAAGAAAAAGATACACCATACAAAGTTCGTTTTGAAAATGTTCAATTCGGCTACACACCAGATAACTTGCTAATGACTGATTTTAACTTGGATGTCAAACCTGGTGAGATGGTCGCTATTGTAGGTCCGACTGGTGCAGGGAAGACGACACTGATCAACCTTCTTGAACGGTTCTACGATGTTTCTGGAGGTAGTATTCGTTACGATGGTGTAGATACCCGTGATCTTTCACGTGATGAATTGCGCGCACAGTTTTCAATGGTACTGCAAGATACTTGGCTGTTTACAGGAAGTATCTATGACAATATCAAATATGGGAACGACGATGCAACAGACGAACAAATCATTGAGGCTGCTAAAGCTGCTCACGTAGACGATTTTGTTCGTAAATTGCCAGAAGGATATAACACTGTATTAAACGAGGATGCAAGCAATATTTCGCAAGGGCAGCGTCAGCTAATCACAATTGCGCGGGCATTCTTAGCAAATCCGGATGTCCTGATCCTTGATGAAGCAACATCTAGTGTAGATACACGAACAGAAATACTGATTCAAAAAGCGATGAACCGCCTATTGGAAAACCGGACAAGTTTCGTTGTTGCTCACCGCTTGTCTACAATACGCGATGCAGACAACATTATTGTGATGAATCATGGTTCGATCGTAGAAACAGGAAACCACGATACATTGATGGAAAAAGACGGATTCTATGCAGATCTTTATAACAGTCAGTTTTCTGAAGAAGAAGCTTCATAGAATAGTACAAATTTATTATTTTTTTTAGGGGCTGTGACAAAAGTCGTGTCACAGTCCCTTATTCCGAATAAACGGTGTTCAATCAGCTGTCCTTCGGTATTAGCTCAAAAAACGGCAAAATATGAGGAGCTATTTTTCCGTTTTGTATCTCTAATACTCAGGTCAAACCGCTGATTTTACGACCTCTTCCTTAAACGGTGTTCAAAAGCTTGCATCTGCGGTAATAAGCCCAACCAAACGAAAAATAGGAGGAGCTATTTTTGTTTGGCTGTTCTTATTACTTGATGCAGAACAGCTTTTTCACAACCTCTTTTTATAAGAGTTTTTACTCATTAATTTACAAAAAACAAGCAAAATGCGAATTTTCTCACATTTTTTTTAACAAAATCAAAGTTATTGCTTGAAAGAAGAAGAATCCATCGTTAAAATAAAGCTTGACGTAGAGGGGAGCAAGAAATATGAAAGATTTTCAATTGGGGGCTGCCACCTATTTAAAAAGTGTAGCCATTCGGGTGAAAGACCGAGATAAAATGATTGATTTTTACAAGAACGTTGTTGGCTTTGATTTGAAAAGAGAAGAAAACGAATTAGCCATTTTAGGAACAGAAGAAGCTGGAAGTGAAATGTTGCTGCTGGAAGAAAGTCCTAGAGCGAATGATCACATGGGGGAGATCAAAAAGCTGAACCGTTTTTCATTGATTATCCCTAGCACAGAAGAAATGGCAGATATCCTTTGTCGTATCCGTAAAATGAATTATCCAATCAAAGAAGCTTTAGAAGATCATGGACGTATGGGGATTTTGCTCGTAGACCCAGAAGAGAATGAATTGGAAATTTACCATGAAGAGAATAAGAACGACCAAAGAGAAATTCCGGAAACAATGGATCAAGAAGCATTATTAAGAAAATCTGAAGAAAAATTCAGTAAACTATCAACAGGTTCTTATTTTGAAAAAATCCATTTAAATGTTACTAACTTAACAAAAGAACGCCAATTTCTTAATCATGTACTTGGTTTGAAGGTACATAATGAAGAAGAGGGCATCCATGTATTGAATGAAGGAGATTTCCATGTTGGGTTGACAGAAGCTAGCGGAGGCGCAATTGATTTGCCTACAGATGAAGTGATTGGACTTGATTTTCTGAAATTCATGATCGATACTGAAAGCATGGAAGGACTGATTGCTCACTTGCAGCAACTATCAGTTGATTTCTTCTTAGACAAAAAGCACACAGTACTCACAATCTATGATGCTATAGGAATCGAATGGTGGTTCGTCAGTGAGCCAAAAGAAAAGAATAAAACTGACATTCGATGCGACGCTTAACTTTTTCTTTCTTAACGATTGTCGCATGTCTCGTCATTTTATGAACGGTCATACTATCGCTTATTCTAGAGATAGAAAGAGAAAATAGTATACCGGAGGAAACTGCGCGGTTTTTCGCGCAGTTTTTTTGTGTAAAAAAGGTTGATTCCTCATAGATTAAGCTTTAAGCTTGGACTGTAAGAATCTGATAGAAAAGCAGGAGAAAAAGATGTATCCACACACGAAACAGCTTATTTTGAAAAAAATGGAAGAAGGATTTTATCCGGGTGTAGCAGTCGCCTTCATAAAAGAAAATCAAGTAGAAACATTTACAGCCGGCTTTGCCCAAGTCGTTCCTGAAAAGCAGCTGATGACAGAAGATCTGTTGTTTGATGCAGCCTCACTGACGAAAGTCGTTGCAACCACTTCATTAGTTTTACGTCTATTAGAAGATGGAAAGATAGAACTCGATCAACCGCTTCATAAATATCTTCCTGAATTTGAAAATCAGACAATCACTTTGCGTCATTTACTGACACATACTTCTGATATCAAAACATGGATACCAAACAGAGATGAGCTATCTCAGGAAGAATTGATTGCCGCTTATATGAAGCTAGAACCTGGTGAGCAATTAGGAAAAGAAGTAAAGTACACAGATGCCGGTACGATTCTTCTTGGGTTGATGCTAGAGGAAATTTACCAAGAAACTGCAGTGGAAATCTTTCAAGAACAAGTATTGGAACCATTAGGAATGATGAACAGCTTATTTCTTCCTTTTCCTTCCAAAAAAATCGTTCCCACAGAACAACTGCCTTCGGGTGAGGTTTTGCGTGGACAAACTCATGATCTGAAAGCAAGAGTTTTAGCTGAACATGCAGGGAATGCTGGGCTCTTTATCGATTTGAACGACAGCATTACTTTTGTCCAAATGTATTTGAACAAGGGAAAAATCCGTAATGGTCGGTTTTTAGAAGAAGAAACGATTGATTCTTTGCTACAAGACCACACTCCAGAAAAAAATGGCTATCGTTCTCTAGGGTGGGATTTAAAAAAAGATGTAGAAGACGGTCATGCGATTCTTTTTCATACTGGTTATACAGGTACGTTTTTCTTGATTGATATAAAAACACAAGAAGCGTTGATATTTTTGTCAAATCGCGTACATCCTGTCGATCATCGTGCGGAGTATCTCATATGTCGAGATGAAATTGTTGAAAACTTTTTGAAAGAGAAAGCGGTATTACCGAAATAATGCTATAATAGCTATGAAAAATGAGAGGAGTTTGAATTATGCAGGAACCTATGTTTTTAAAACCAGTTTTTCAAGAAAAAATTTGGGGAGGAAGCCGTTTACGTTCAGTCTTCGGTTTTGATATCCCTAACGATAAAATCGGAGAAGATTGGGCGATCAGTGCGCATCCTCATGGTGTCAGTGTAGTAGAAAATGGCAAATTCAAAGGGAAAAGATTAGATGAACTATGGTCAGAACACAAGGAATTGTTTGGCCATCCTTCAGAACCAGTGTTTCCATTATTGATCAAGATCTTAGACGCAGAAGATGATCTATCTGTACAAGTACATCCAGATGATGCCTATGGGATGAAACATGAAGGTGAATTAGGAAAAACTGAATGCTGGTATATCATCGATGCTGAACCTGGTGCAGAAATCATCTATGGTCATCATGCAAAGACAAGAGAAGAACTAGCTGAGATGATCAAAGATGGGCGCTGGGATGACCTTTTGAAGAAAGTACCAGTTAAAAAAGGTGATTTCTTTTATGTACCAAGCGGAACGATCCATGCTATTGGTAAAGGAATCATGATTTTAGAAACACAGCAAAGTTCTGACACGACTTACCGCGTGTATGACTACGACAGAAAAGATGCGCAAGGACAAACAAGAGAGCTGCATATCCAACAATCGATCGATGTAACAACTGTCCCTGCGAAAACACCAGAATTACAAATCAAAGAAGTCCGAAAAGGGAATTCATCGATCGTCACTTATTTAGAAACTGAGTTTTTCAATGTATATGAGTGGGATATTAAAGGAATCACATCTTTCAAAAAACAAGCCCCTTATACATTGATGACGGTAATCGAAGGAGCAGGTGACCTTGTCGTTGATGGAAAAACATATCCATTAGAAAAAGGAACAAGCTGTATTATTCCAAATGGCGTTTCTGAGTGGGCGGTCCAAGGTGAACTAGCAATCATTGCGTCTGAACCAGGCAAATAGTTCCCAGATAGCTGAAAGCAGCAGACGGTTTTTCGTTTGCTGCTTTTTCTACATAAAATCCGTCCATCAATAAATAGAAGTATGGTGAAAAAGATGGAATACAAATGGAAAGCAAACAACAGCAGTCGCGTGTCTATGAAACAACTGAGAAAAGCTGGACATCACTTAAATGAAATGATCATGCCAAATCTAAGTCTGTTTATCGCTTGGGGAATCTTGTCATTAGCAACAAAAGGTGTGTCTGGTGATTTGCACACCACATTAGAAGAGGTATGCCATTGGATGATCCAGCTGCTTTTACCCATCTTGATCAGTTATTCAGGCGGGAAATCGGTAGGGGGACAAAAAGGGGCAGTCGCCGGTGCAATTGCTTCTTTAGGGTTGATCGCTCGTTCCAATGCTCCACAAATCGTAGGAGCGATGATTATCGGGCCGCTTGCCGGCATCGTATATGAACAATTTGTTTCTAGATTCCATGTGAAATTCAAGGCTGGATATGAAATGCTTGTCAGCAACCTACTAGTAGGACTGACTGGTAGCGTTATTTGTATAATTGGAATCGTTTTTATTGAACCAGTTTTAAATAGTGTTCACTTGTTGCTCGCCTCCGTTGTGTCTTGGCTAGTCACAATGAATCTGTTACCACTTGTCAGTCTGATCTTAGAACCTCTAAAAGTACTATTTTTCAATAATGCAATCAATCATGGTGTATTGACACCTTTAGGAATCGAATTCTCACAAACAGTCGGGTACTCTTCCTTATTTTTGATGGAGGCAAATCCTGGACCTGGTTTAGGGATCTTACTTTCTATCCTTTGTTTTGCAGAAAAACAGGAAAAAGTAAATGCGAGTGGAGCATTGATGATCCATGCGATTGGCGGGATTCACGAAATCTATTTTCCATTTGTCTTGCTGCGACCGTATCTATTTTTAGCTGTAATGGCTGGTGGGGCAAGTGGAACGTTGATATTTCAATGGTTAGATACGGGATTAGCTGCACCTGTATCGCCTGGGTCACTACTCGTGATTTTTGCCAATGCGCCTTATCCACAACTAGCTGGGGTAAGTATAGGGATAGCAATCAGTACATTTGTGACCTTCATTTGTGCAGCGATACTATTGAAATTACCAAATAAAGAAAAAGAGAACAAAACGGTCAAAGAAAGGGGAGAAATCTTGGAACCATCTATCATTCATTCCGTCATTTTTGCTTGCGAATCAGGTATGGGATCAAGTGCTATGGGAGCCGCCCTGCTGAAAAAGAAATTAGCAGCAGAAAAAATCGATCTTTCTGTCGGATACAGCTCTATCTATGAATTGAATAACCAAGTAAATCAGCTGGTTATCGTGCAACATGAACTAGCGGATCTTGCAAGAGAAAAAGTACCTCAAAGTCAAATCTATGTACTGGATCACTTTTTGGAAACAGATATCTTGCTGTCACGAATAAAAGAAGCGATCCATTTTCCAAAGCGGGAAGAAAAAAAAGAGATAGCAGATATCACAGAACAAAAAACGTTGCCTGCTAATATTGTATTTTTGTATAAAAACAACAGACGCGGCTCACAAACTATGGGCATGACGATTTTAAGTCAATTAGCAAAAAAAGCGAAAAAACAGTTTGTTATCTCAAAAGAATCAATAGAAAAAATCAAAATCCAAGAAGAAACGATTTATATCGCACAAAGAGAACTAGCTGTAACTGAACAGCTAGAAGAAAAGATCCCTCGGCTAGTTCTAGTTGAACATTGGGTAGCTACGAATGAATACGAAAAACTCGTGAAGGGAGAAATATAAGATGTATTTATCGCCCAGAGAAAAACAATTATTAGCAGAATTTCTCAGTAGCCCGTCACCTGTATCTATCCAAAAAATGATGAATTTATTGAAGGTCAGTAAACGGACTATTTACCGCGAATTAGATAATCTTGAAGTCTCATTGAAATCGGTAAATGCTTCTTTGAAAAAAGCAGCTAGAGGCTCATTTGTCATTGAGGCATCAGAAGAAGTATTAGAGCAATTAAAAGAAAATACAGATGGGAAAAGTAATGACTTATCCACTGCTAAACGACAACACGCGATTTTAGCCGAGTTGTTACTGACGACAGAGCCGTTGAGTCTTGCTCATTTCATGGAATCATATCGCATCAGTAATACCACTTTTTATGCAGATATCAAACAGTTGGAAGAAAGTATTCGCCAACTGCCTTTGGAAATCATTCGGAACCAGGGATACGAGATCGAAGGACCGGAAAAATACCGCCGGCTTCTGACCGCGAATGTATTAGAATTAGAAATCAATGAATATGAACTTTTTCATAGTATTTCTTTCGATGCATCACTGAATTATTTTTTTCGATTCGTTGATCCGCAACATCTATCTCTTGCACGCAAAGTAATCGGGGAAGAATTGATCCAAAAAAAGACCAATCTAAGTGATAGAAAGCTTGAACATTTGGTTTTGATGCTGACATTGACGATGGAGCGTGTGACGAAAAATCATTTACTGACAAATGAGACATATAATAGTCTGGCAAACAAAGAATTACTACAGACAGCTAAACGATTGTTTTCACGGATCGCTTCTGAGACAAAACAACTTTATCCAGTAAATGAGATCGTCTTTTTTGCAGGATTATTAAATGACTTCACGAACTCATTTGATCAGAATTTCTTTGAAGAGACGTTCGATACACAGCTTGCTTATTTAGTAAAACAACTGATTCAAGAAGTAAGTGAAGAGACGAATGTCCATTTTTATGAAGATGAAACTTTGTACAAAATGCTGTTGACTCATTTATCTGGTGTGTTTTCAAGAGCCGTTTTACAAGAAGAGACACTGACCAATCCGATTTTAGAAAAAATCATGGTTCAATACGAGGAAGTTGCGAATGCAATCCGTAAAGCAGTAGAGCGGATTTTTCAAGAAAAAAAATTATCCGAAGAAGAGATCGCTTATATGGTCCTTCATTTTGCGAATTCATTGGAACGAAGTCCGAAAGAAAGCAATATCAGTATTGCAGGATTTTCGCCAAGTGGATTAGCTTCTACTAGCATGTTGGAACTACGATTGAAAAGGTATTTTCCCTTCATCCAACAAATTCATTTCTATCGGATTGCTGATTTAAAAAAAATCGATTTACAAGAAGAATATGATGTTGTTATTTCTACATCTATTCTACCAGGATATGATGGAAAATATATTTTAGTCTCCCCGCTACTGCTAGAAGATGAAGTCAAGCAGCTAAAAGAAGCTTTTTCGCATATTGAGAAGAAAAAAAGGCAAAAGAATACGTATAACAGCAATAACGAGTGGATGATAGAAGATACTTATGAGGAAACAATGCATTTCATGGATCAAATCAATCAATTACTCGGTCGTTTTTTTATCCAAGAACTGGATAATCCTGAGACGATTTCCGAAACGATTCGCAGCTTATTTCCTTATTTTCCTGAAGGACTAGTAACGGATGAAGAGGTGGTTCATCGCCGGCTGCTTAAGCGATATGAACAAGCACCTATCGGTATTCCTCATACAAATATGGGGTTATTCCATACATCCAGCTCATTGATTTCTAAACCGATCTTTTGTATTTTCAATTTGAAACAACCGTTGACCATTGAAGGGATGGATAGACAGCCAGTCGATTTGTCCCGTATGTTAGTTATGCTGGCGCCTTCGCCAATCCAAGAAAAAGACGGGATTCTTTTAGGAAAGATCAGTGGAGCAATCATCATGAATGACTTGAACACCGAGATCTTCCGCTCAGGAAATAAAGAAATCGTTTATCAGTTGCTAGCGAAAATCCTGATTGAAGAAATAAAGAAATGAAGGTGAAAAGATGATCCAGCTACCAGCAGAAAAAATATTGCTCGATCAATCCTATCAAAATTGGAAAGAAGCGTTGACCGAGATCGGCCAGTGGATGACCCAACAAGGGGGAATCAAACCGGCATATATCCAATCAATGATCGAAAGACAAGAAAAAGCGAGTGTCTATATCGGGAATTTCGTAGCCTTGCCACATGGGACTGACAAAGATGAAGAAGTAGTAGAAGAAGGAATCTATTTAGTCCAAGTGCCTGATGGTGTGGACTTTGGAACAAAAGAGGAACCAAAAATCGCGACACTCTTATTTGTAGTGGCTTTAAAAAAAGAACATCAGTTAGCGGTGCTCCAAGATTTAGCCTTTTTCTGTTCAGACATCGACCAAGTAATGGCGCTCAGTGATGCGGAAACCATTGAAGAAGTCCAAATGATTTTTGAACATGGACATATATAACCAATGTTCACAGTAAAAAAAGCTGCCTTGCATCAAGTAATAACTTCAACCAAGATAAAAATAAGAGGAGCTATTTTTGTTGGGAGGTTCTTATTACTGCGGATGCAAGCTTTTGAAAACTATTTATTCTAGAAAACCGTTTATTTGAAATAGGGGACGGTGACAAGGTTTTTGTCACCGCCCCTATTATTTTTGTGTTTTAATAGCTCTTTTTTATATAGATAGTGCCCATACCTATGAATAATAAAACGATACTCCATATACCAAGTGTCAAGATACCATTCATGAAAGTAACCTGTTCTGAAGCTAGTGGCGAGAAAATATCTCCTCCTATGATCACATTTTGAAAATCAACATAAGAAGTTGGCAAGTAATGACTGATTGATTCTATCCATCCAATCGAAGAAAACAAGCGATACTCTGCTAAGAAAAGACAAAGAAGTGTACCTAAAAGATTGACTAGAGAATGTTCAAATAAAGCAGATAGAAGAAAACTGATTGTACTTAAAAAGAGCACCCACAACAACAGGAACAGAAAGCTCTGGAAAAGATACGCATACATCGGAAGGATTCGTATCTCCTGACCAATGATCGTTCCTACAGGATAACGGAAGTCTCCCAAACCATTTTTGATTATTACTAGTATAGAGACGATCAAAAATGGCATCACGAGACTTAGCATAGCTGCACCATAATAAACGGTAAAACGGATGCTATGTTTCTTTACCATACTATCCGGTAATAGATTGACTAGAGAGATTACCTGCTTTCTTTTTTCATAAGAGATGATGGAAGAAAGAAACAAGGCGGTTATACATAAAATCAAAAAACTAGAAATCATTCCTGAAAAAATATTTTCGTAGTAATTCGCTAAAGGGAGATGCGCTGGCAAGTCAAAAATAGAATATCTTTGGATCTGATGTTCTTTCATATAACGGAGCAACTCGACACGTTTTTGTTGTTCAATGATTGGAATTCCTTGTCTTTGACCAGAAATCAGTCGATCCAGTATATCTTTTTCATAATGATAAGTTGCTTCGACCATTTGCTGGACATTCCCTGTGTTTTTTGCATGTAAGATTGCTTCGACCATTTGCTGGACATTCCCTGTGTTTTTTGCATGTAAGATTGCTTCGATCAGTTTGTTGCTTTTCTCTAAACTTTCCACAAATTCTTTCTCATTCTCATCTTCTTTCAACGTTTCAATCAAACGTTGCGTCTCTTCATAGTTATGATTCAGTTCATCGAATTCTGTATAAGCAAGTTTATGATCAAAAAAAAGTGGGAATGCAAAGAGCACGACCAACAATAGAGGAAATAAAAAGTTTACTTTGTTATTTAGTAAGAGATTGCGTTCAAATGTAAGTAAAGACATAGTTACACCTCATATAATTTACGATAAATAGCTAAAATCTCTTCCATATTTGAGGATTCTGTGACGATTTCTCCATTTTTTAGAAAACATGCTTTAGAACAAATCGATTGGATATTCGCGATAGCGTGGGAAGAAAGAAGAATCGTCTTCCCCTCTTTCTGCCATTGTCTGATGAGGCTATTCAAGATATCAATACTTCCTGGGTCTAATCCGTTCAACGGTTCATCGAATAACATGACAGATGAATTACTGATCAAGTAAGCAGCAAGCAAGACATGTTGTTTCATTCCTAGAGACATTTTTCCAATCGGCAAAGTAAGGTACTCAGTCATCTTCAATCGTTGGAAAACAGTTTGGCATTCTACTTTGCTCTGCCAATAGTATTTGATCAAAGTCAAATAATCAACAGCCGATAGATAGTCGGATAACTGATTCGTTGATTCTAGAAAAAAGAAAGACCGGCGATAATCTGTATAAGCAGTAGGAGAGATGTTGTGAAGGGACAATTGATCATAAGTTGTTGGTAGCAGTTGGGCAATGCCATTCAGCAAAGTTGTTTTGCCAAATCCGTTCGGGGCAATCGAAGCAGCTACTTCTCCTGATTCTACTAAAAGATTCAATTGTCGAATCACACGTTTTTTACCACGTTTCATGTTCATGTTTTTGATCAGTAATGTCATAGATAGGCCTCCAATATAAAATTTAATAACATAATAGAATGAAAAACATCTAAATGAAATGCTAACAAAAGTTATTGTTTGCATATTATAAAAAATTAAAATAACAGTTTTATTTAAAATTGAAGTTTTCTGATACCGAAATCTTTTTATTTTGCTGACATACTCAAACCTTTGGCACAAAGTTTCGTGCCAAAGTACGACTATTTCTCTTTTTAGTAAGCGGATACAATTAGAGTATCAAAAGGAGAGAGGGAGAGACAAAATGGAACGGACGATTCCCAAAAACAACATTTCGCTAAAAGCGAGGGTACAAAAATTAGGCAGTACTTTATCAAGCATGGTCATGCCAAATATTGGAGCACTGATTGCCTGGGGTGTATTAACGGCTCTATTTATCCCAGATGGTTATTTACCAAATGAGGCTTTCGCTACCATGGTAAGCCCAATGCTAACTTATCTGATTCCTTTATTGATCGGTTATACTGGCGGAAAAGTAATTGCTGGTGACCGCGGATCAGTTGTTGGGGCAATTGCAACGATGGGTGTGATTGTCGGAACAGATATTCCAATGATGCTAGGCGCGATGATCATGGGACCTCTTGGTGGATATGCCATCAAGAAATTTGATCAGCTATTCCAAAAACGGATCAAATCCGGTTTTGAAATGCTAGTCAATAATTTTTCAGCAGGTCTTATCGGTTTTGGATTAGCGTTATTAGGTTTTTCTGCGATTGGTCCAGTTGTCGATGCATTGACTCAAGCAATGGCAAAAGGTGTAGAGATCATTTTATCTGCCCATTTGATTCCATTGACAAGTATTTTTATTGAACCAGCAAAAATCTTATTTTTGAATAATGCAATCAATCATGGGATTTTGACACCATTGGGAACTGAACAAGTAGCAGAGGCTGGAAAATCTATTCTATTCTTGCTTGAAGCAAATCCTGGTCCAGGACTTGGCGTATTACTTGCTTTTACTTTGTTTGGCAAAGGAGCAGCAAAATCTTCAGCACCAGGAGCCATGATCATTCACTTTTTAGGCGGGATCCATGAAATCTATTTTCCTTACGTTATGATGAAACCGTTATTATTCTTATCAGTTATAGGCGGAGGAATGTCAGGAAGTTTCATTTTCCAATTGATGGATGCTGGACTAAGAGCGCCAGCTTCTCCAGGGTCGATCATTGCGATTCTAGCGATGACACCGTTCAATTCTTACCTTCCTGTTATTTTGGGCGTGATTGTTGCCGCAGCTGTTTCGTTTGGTATTTCTGCAGTAATTTTGAAAGCGGATGCGAAAGATACAAATGAAGACTTCGAAAAATCTATTCAAGAGACAAAGGCAGCTAAGCAAGCTTCCAAAGGTGCCCAAGGTATTCCTCAAGGAGCTACATTCTCTGGCGTACAAAAAATCATTTTTGCTTGTGATGCAGGGATGGGATCAAGTGCGATGGGCGCTTCGATCTTGAGAAAAAAAGTACAGGAAGCAGACTTGCCTCAAACGGTGACCAATCAAGCAATCAGCCAACTGACAGATGACTCGAATACATTGATCGTTACTCAGGTCGAACTACAAGAAAGAGCAAAACAAAAAGCACCGAGCGCGCGTTTTGTCTCAGTAGAAAACTTTTTGAATTCACCTCGATATGATGAACTCATTCAAGAATTAAGCAGCAAGCAGAAAACATCAGTTTCTGAAATTGAGAATGAGCCAGCAGAAGAGTTTCTTTCAGCAAACATCAAACAAATCAAAGAGATTCTACTTGTCCACGATGATCGTTCCGGATCAGCAACAATGGGGATGACCGTGCTCAAAGATATATTAGACAAGAACCATTTAACTATCCCGTTAAGAAAAGTCAATATCCAAGATTTAAAAGATGAACCTGATTCACTGATCGTAGCCAAAGAAAGTTTAGCGGAAAAAGTACAGATGGCTGCGCCTCAATCCATTCATTTATCAGTCAACAGCATGGTCAATCCGCAAAAATACGAATCGATTGCACAATATTTGAAACAGACAGCTTAAGGGAGGAAAACAGCATGCAAAGTTTGCCATTCGACATGATCGAGCTCAATCGATCTTTTAAAACCAAAGAAGAAGCGATCCGCTATTGCGGTCAGATGCTTGTAGAAGCAGGGTGTGTTGATGAGGAATATATCGATGCCATGGTAGATAGAGACAAAATGTTATCTGTTTATATGGGGAATTTTATCGCGATTCCTCATGGAACAGATGAAGCAAAAAAATATGTGAAAAAATCCGGCATCTGTGTCGTTCAAGTACCAGATGGTGTAGATTTTGGTACCGAAGAAGAAGAAAAGATTGCGACTGTTTTGTTCGGTATTGCAGGAGTCGGAGATGAGCATTTGCAACTTGTACAGCAAATCGCACTTTATTGCAGTGATATGGACAATGTTGTCCAGCTAGCAGACGCGCTCAGCAAAGAAGAAGTAACGGAAAATCTAGCAATTGCTTAAGGAGAGAGAAAAATGAGAGCAGTACATTTTGGTGCAGGAAATATCGGTCGAGGATTTATTGGAGAGGTTTTGGCAGCTAATGGATTTGAGATTACTTTCGTAGATGTGAATCACACGATCATTGATGCTTTAAATGAAAGAAAAGAATACGAAATCGAATTAGCAGATGAATCAAAAGAAAAAATCACTGTAAAAAATGTCATAGGTATCAACAATCAAACAAATCCAGAAAAAGTAATCCAAGAAATCGCTGAAGCAGATTTAGTTACTACCGCCATTGGCCCGAATATCTTACCTTTTATTGCTGAGTTGATTGCAAAAGGTATCCAAGAAAGAGAAAAGGAAGGAAGCACAACATCTTTAGATATCATTGCCTGTGAAAATATGATTGGCGGTTCAGCATTTCTAGAAAAAGAAGTGTATAAATATCTTCCGGAAACATCATTTACTGACAAATATATCGGCTTTCCAAATGCAGCAGTCGATCGAATCGTCCCATTACAACACCATGAAGATCCTTTATTCGTCCAAGTGGAACCTTTCAAAGAATGGGTCATTGACGATAGCCAAAGAAAAAATAAAAAAATCCAATTAAAAGGGGTTTTATATGTAGATGATCTAGAACCATATATCGAACGCAAACTATTTAGTGTCAATACTGGTCATGCGACTGTCGCTTATACAGGTGCCTTGTTAGGTTACCAGACCATCGATGAAGCAATGCAAGATGCGTTAGTTGTGGCACAATTAAAATCAGTTTTGCAGGAAACAGGAAGTTTGCTGATTGCCAAATGGGGGTTTGATGCAGAGCAGCATCATGCGTATATTGAAAAAATCATTCATCGCTTCCAAAACAAAAATATCTCTGATGCGATCACACGTGTCGCTCGGACACCATTACGTAAGTTAGGTTATCAAGAAAGATTTACACGTCCAGTGAGAGAACTACAAGAACATAACTTGACTTGCCCACATTTGACGGCAACAATGGGGATTATTTTTAATTACTATGATCCTGAAGATGAACAAAGCCGTCAATTGCATGAAATGAAGATCCATGAAAACTTGGAACAATTGATTCAAGAAGTCACAGGAATCAATGATCCGAAAACAATCGGGAATATCAAGCAAAACGTGAACCGTTATGCCAAGCAAGTCGCTTAAAATAGGATACGAAAAAGGGGAATGTGACGAAATTTTTGTCACATTCCCCTTTTTCGAATAACTAGGCTGTTTGTCCTTCAAGATAGGGCAGATCCAATTCTTTACCGTAACGTTGTTCTAAAGCTAGGCGGATCAAACGAGCTGCCAGGTTCTCATTTCTTGCAAGGATAGGTCCATGGAAATAAGAACCGAAGACATTTCGGTAAATGACACCTTCAGATTGGTCTTCACCATTATTTCCTTGACCTTGTACCACTTTCCCCAAAGGTCGTTCACCTTCACCTAAGAAAGTCCGACCATTGTGGTTTTCAAATCCATAATAAGTTTCATTGAATTCTTCGTTATGGATAACGATATCACCGATAAACCGGTTATTTTCCTGACTTAACGTGTAGTGATCCAGTGCACTGATTCCTTGGATCTTTTCTCCATTAGCTCCCATGTAGTAGTGACCTAGCAATTGGTAGCCACCACAAATGGCTAACATGACGCCATCATTTTCGATATAGTTAATCAAAGAATCTTTCTTTTTCTGGATGTCTTTTGAAATGATTAATTGCTCAAAGTCTTGACCACCGCCAAAGAAAACCAAGTCATATTTATCAGCATCAAAAGGTTCATGTATACTAACGATCTCCGTATGGCAAGAAACCCCCATTTTTTCTGCTATATATTTCAACATCAAAAGGTTTCCGTTATCACCATATGTGTTCATCAAATTTCCATAAAGGTGGGCGATATTGAGTTCATAATTAGCCACGGTTCATTCCTCCTTTGATAAATCCTTGAGCAGCTAGTTCTTTACGAAGCTGCAATACAGCAGTGTAAGTAGCTAAAATATAGACATGCTCAGTTGGCAATTCTTTGATTTTTTCGATTACTTCTGGTAATTCTTTTGTTTCTGTCAATTTATTTTCTGGAATCCCGGCAACTTTTAGACGTAAAGTCATATCTGTATGACGGTCTCCTCCAGAAATAACAGCTGGGATATCCATATCGGCAAAGTTTTCAAAATTACCATCCCAAATCCAGCTGATATCGATTCCGTCTGCGTAATTGGCATTTAATAAAGCCACTAAAGAAAATGGATAAGGAGCTAGACCAATCATATCGATTACTTGATTGATACCTACAGGATTTTTGACAAGTACTAATGTACATTTTTTCCCATTGATATTGATGACTTCTTGTCGGCCGAACACTTTCTCGTCATATCCTAAACCTTGTTTGATTTTATCAGGATCGACATTGAAGTACTCTGCCACTGCAGTAGCTGCTAAAGCATTGTAGACATTATACATACCGCCAACTTCGATTCCGTATTCATGACCATCGATCACGAAATCTGCTGACACATTGTCCATCCGTACCATATCAGTTAATCGATAATCCAATTCAGGACGTTTGAAGTCACAATTTGGACAGTAATATTTCCCTAAGTTTGCATAAGTGATCATTTTATAATGCAAAATGTGATGACAATTTGGACATAAGACACCGTCTGTATTGTAATGAGCGATTTGTTCACGATCTTCTTCATGGTCAAAGCCATAATATTTTCTAGGATTGACTGTTTCGATAGAATTGAAGATTGGTGAATCACCGTTACTGATAATCGTTGCATTTGGTGACTTTGCGGCACCGTCTACAATCATTTTATAGGTCGTATAGATTTCTCCATACCGATCCATTTGATCACGGAAAATATTTGTAAATAAGAACAGTTCTGGTTTCATATATTCTGTGACTTTGCTCAAACTTGCTTCATCTATTTCTAGGACAGCAAACTTTTTCTGTCCTTTTTTTGGTTTTGCCTGCAAGAAAGTCGATACAATTCCCTGTACCATATTCGCACCAGTAGGGTTGGTTAGAACTTCATCGAATTGCTGGCGCAAAATATTGACTGTTAAAGCGGTAGTCAATGTTTTACCGTTTGTTCCGGTGACAACGACGACTTGGTAGTCTTTTGCCAAACTATCTAGTATATGTGGATCGACTTTCAGCGCTAGTTTACCTGGTAAACTTGATCCGCCTTTAAAAAAAGTTTTTAATGCCCATTGCGACGTTTTTCCAACTGCAATCGCAAAATGACTGCGTATTCCCATTATGTAACCTCCAAAAACGATTTGCTGACGAATAAATTCAACTAATCATACCATATGTTGAAAAAAAGGTTAAATTGCTTTTCTTATTCTTAAGAAAAGGTTACGGCTGAAAGTGCATGAAATCGGACAAAATCGCATGATTTAACAAAAAAACAGCTTGAAACAAAATGATTGTTCCAAGCTGCTGTGATTTTATTATTCCCTCTTACCTATATTCCCATTTTAACCGATAATAATTTTCTCGCTTGGATATTCATAGCCTAGATCTCGTGTTTCTTTTGGTACGAATAACATCAATGTATATAGCATTCCGATCCGCCCAATAAACATCAGTGCAGCAATCGTGATTTTGCCCACAACAGACAAGTCTCCGGTAATCCCTAAAGATAAACCAGTTGTTCCAAACGCAGAAGTTACTTCGATGATGATCGAGATCAGCGTTTGTTCTTCTGTAGCAGATAAAAAAACGATACAAAAGAAACACATACCAAGAGAAAGCATAAAGACAACGACTGATTTTCGCACATCATCTTGATCGATTCTCCGTCCAAAAATATTGATGTTATCTTCACTTTTGAGGAAGGAATATAGATACAAACCGATGATTGCTACAGTAGTTGTTCGAATCCCGCCCCCTACAGAACTAGGACTGCATCCGATAAACATCAGTAAAGAAAAAATGATCAGTGTTGTGATTTGAAAATCACCCAAATCGTGAATCTGCAGACCAGCATTACGAGTCGTAATCGAATAAAACATCGAATTGATCCATTTGACACTCATATTGGAATCTTGGAATAAATGGTCCTTTTCCAATAGATAAATCAAGACAGTTCCCGAAACAAACAAGATAACAAAAGCTAACACAGCTAATTTGGTAAACAAGGAAAAATGAAACGGAAGCTTCGCATTGGAACGTTTGTATAATAGCCATTCCCGGCACTCCATCAATACAGGAAAACCAATTCCTCCGACAAAAATCAAAAACATGATCAGGATCAAGAAAAAATAGTCATGTGCAAAGGGCTTGATGGAATCCCCAGTGACGTCAAACCCAGAGTTCGTGACAGCCGATATCGCCTGATAAAAACCGTAAAAAACGGCATCACGCCAACGATCAAAATAGCCTCTGTAATAAAAATAAATAGAAAAGAATGTCCCAAAAAGTAATTGAAACCAGATTAAAATAGCAAAAGTGATCCGAATCAGTCGGACGATACCAGACAAACGCGGTTGATTCATATCCGTCATGATCAGCTGTCGCTGTTTCAGTGTGATCCGTCGTTTAGAAAAAATGACAAAAGCAGTAGAAATCATCATGATCCCCAAACCACCAACTTGAAATAATATTTCCAGCAGTATAATACCGTTATCATTGAACACAGAATTGATATCAAAAGTCGATAGTCCAGTCACACTCACTGTACTGATTGCCATGAACAGCATGTCCACAAAAGAAACATGGCTATCTGGTTCGCGAAAAATCGGCATATAAAATAGAACGAGTGATAAGACCGTCATCAATATATAATAAAAAACGATGATTTGGATCGATGAGAAATGATTGGCAGCAAACTTCTGTCCTCGCCGCTGCAGCCTTCGAAAGAATAAATCAACATGCACAGTACTATCCTCCTGACAATAGTCGTTTCTACCAGTATACAAGGGGAATTAGGAATACTCAAAGAAATTATTAAACAGATAACAATACAGCTTTCGATTAAAATAGAAATGGCTTATAATAAGGCAAATCCTAGAAAAAAGAAGGAGGAGGAATAACAAATTGATTAATGCTCAACAAATCGTAGAGAAAATGAAAAATCAAAAAATAAATTATGATACAGTTCTGAAAAAAATGATCATGCAATGGGAGAAAGAAGAAGTAAAGCCTAAGATATTAATACATACATGCTGTGCTCCTTGCAGTACGCACACATTAGAATTCATGTCTCAATATGCAGAGATCACGTTATTTTTTTCAAATTCGAATATTCATCCTAAAAGTGAGTATTTGCGAAGATTACATGAACAAAAACGATTTGTAGACCAATTTAATGAGAAAACTGACCATCATGTAGCGCTAATCGTTGATGAATACCGTCCAAATGAATTCACCAAAATGGTTTTAACAAACCATCTTGAAAACGAAAAAGAAGGTGGTGCTCGCTGCAGTGCATGCTTCAATATGCGATTAGATCTTGTTGCGCAAAAAGCGCAAGAACTAGGATACGATTACTTTGGAAGTGCCCTGACCATCTCGCCAAAGAAAAATGCAGCTTTGATCAATCAGATCGGAATGGATATCCAAAAGATTTACGGGACACAATACTTGCCAAGTGATTTCAAGAAAAACAAAGGCTATGAACGCTCTTTGCAAATGTGCAAAGAGTATGATATTTATCGCCAATGTTATTGTGGTTGCGTGTTCGCTGCCAAGCAGCAAGGATGCGATCTGAAAGAAATCAATCGGGAAGCAAAAGCTTACTTAAAAACATCAACCGTAGTTTTTGAGGAAAATTAAAGAAATCTTTCGGAAAAACGTAAGAAAAAAATAAAGAATTTATGGTAGAAATAAGGTAGACTGTATAATTTGTCCGTAGTAAAGTAAGGAAACAAGAATAAATTTCAATGAAGGAAGAGATAAGATGCGAAAAGTAGCACCTATTTTGAAGCCAATCGCTGTATTAACAATCTCGACGATTGTCGCGACTACTACAGGTATTGTGAATAGTTCCAGCTACCGTGCACCAAGTTCAAGTTCTAGTACTGTAGAAGAAACAACACCAACTACTTCAGTCTCGACATCTGAACCAACAACAACGGAAAGTTTGAATGAAACCACTACGACAAGTACATGGGACGATACAACAACTAGTTCGTCGTATGATGAGACATATACAACTGACAGCTCAAGCGAAACAAGTAATACGGTACCAGATGGCACTCCATCGGATTCAACCAATCCAAGTACAAGTCCGGATACAAGTGCTAGCTCCGAAACGATACCAAGCAGTACGACTGTAGATGATAACACGCAAAATGATGATGCAGCACGTACAGCACAGCAAAACCAAGATTCAGGAAATACCCAAACGTATAACCAGCAAGCAGGTGATTCTCAATGACATTTTTACTAGACCTTATCAACGGGGTGCATAAATTCCTTGGCTATTTAGACATCAGTCCTAAATATCTTAACCGTGGATATACGATTTTAAGTGTGATTCCCACGCTTTATTTATTGAGAATTGTTTATGGACTTTGGCAAAACCAAAACTATCTTCAATTTTTCTTATATGGACTTGCATTTCTAGTGCTTGTTTATTTTACTGTTTTAAATGTATTTTATTACTTTTTAGATAAAAACACGAAAGCCGATGTCACTCAGCTTTTTGTGAAGTATTTACCTGATGAAGCGTTCAACATCCAGACAGAAGAATCGATAGATAATGGAAATTCGATCGATAAAGTGAATACACAAGAGGTCATGGTTTCTTATGACGAAGATTATCAATTGAAATTAGCCGAGAATATGCGGTATTTGATTGGAAATGGTGAGATCAAAACAAATGAACTCGGTCGCATGGATGGATTTCTGGTCGATAGAAATACATTGTATCCTTATTACTATGTCAAGAAAACAGGAGAGAAAGAGTATGTTCTAAATATTGGACGAAGCTACTCGGACATGGAAAAAGTAGGGACCATTCGACTTGACTCAACAGAAGACACATTGGAACCTGTCGGATTGTTCATCGTCGGCGGTGATTTTGTCAAAGACGGGTTACGCTATCATGAGCCTTATCGTCTGAAATTGATTGCAAAAAAGGCACAGTCGCAGGAAGAACCAGTGGTTTATAGTCGTAGCCAAAGAAGAAGACATTCATAATGTGATGAAACGCCGTGTATCAGTGGTTGCGATAAAAACGTTTATTCGGAATAAGGGGGATGTGACACGTCTTTTGTCACGTTCCTTTTTTATATAACGAGAAAGATAAGACGAACACATCACTTATTCTTTCCTTTCATTTATAAACATTGTAGAATAAAGAAAGTACAACGAAGTATTGTGAAAAAACGTAATAAATAACGAGGAAAATACAAGTAGGAGGTAAGCTGTGAAAGAATTTTTGAAAAATTGGGGGATTTTGATCCTTGTATTAGCGGCTATTTTATTAGCTAGAGTGTACGTGTTTACACCAGTTACTGTAAACGGGCATTCGATGGACCCTACATTAAGTGATGGACAACGATTGATTTCATCTAAGATCTCAAACCATGAACGAATGGATATTATTACTACAAAGGAACCGGGGGATGAAGAACGGATGATTGTTAAACGGATCATCGGTATGCCTGGAGATACAGTCAAGATGGAAAATGACCAGTTGACCATTAATGGCAAAAAGTATGATGAACCTTATCTGGATGAGTTCAAAAAAGAATTTTCAGAAGATAAGTTACAAGGAGAATATGCTTATAGCTCAGGATTCCAAGCACAAGCAGAAAGTTCATCCACCTTTACGAGTGACTTTGAATATACTGTGCCGAAAGGAAAGTATCTTGTTCTAGGCGATAACCGCTTGATTTCAAAAGACAGCCGAATGTTTGGGTTAGTCGACAAAGATATGATCCAAGGAAAAGTTGTTTTCCGTTATTGGCCTCTTTCAGAAATCAAAATCATGTGATGAAAAAATAAAAAGAAGCTGTGACATGTTTTTTGTCACAGCTTCTTTTTCCGAAAATTCCTTCTTATTTCTTGGAGTTGCTCACTTTTTTTGCAATCTCATTTTAAGATTTTTGGCTGATGGATAAGAAAAGCGAAGCGTTTTTGTTCATAAATAGCTTTTCCCCACGATGGAAGGTATGACTAGTAGCAGAGACAAAGCCCGTTTTTTCCAATCGATTATTCAATTCTTCTTGGCTAAAGCCATTATGGACTTTCGGATGACTAATTTGTTCATTCTTGTCAAAGTCTACGATGATCAATTGACCGCCAGGAGCTAAAATTTCATAAAGTTTTGTAAGAATATTCTCCGTATCAGGAATGTGTAAAAGTACAAGTGATAGAAGGATGAGATTAGCTTGGACAGCAGGAAATTCGACAGAAGCATCAGCGTGGATCGTTCGGACATTTTTCAGATCTGCTGCTTGGATCTTTTCTTCTGCCATTTTCAGCATAGTTTCCGAAGCATCGGCAATGATCAGTTCTTTGAATCTTTCCGCAAGCGGTAAACTAACAAGCCCAGTTCCGCCTCCGTAATCCAGCAGGACTTTTTGGTGGCTGTCGCGCGGTAGATAAGTAGTTAGTTCTTCGCGAATAATCTTGGCTAATGCTTGACGGTCAGGGGAATCATAATGGTTAGCGATGGAATCAAAAATATTTTTTGTCATCAAATAGCTCCTTACGTAAAACTTTGAAATTTTAACTTATTATAGCACGTGAAAAGAAAGAAAGCATGCTATACTCAATTCAAAAAGGGAGAATCTAGAAAGAATATGCCGATATCGTTTGTAAAAGATAGAGAGGAAAAAGGAAAGTGTGTCCGAGAAATATTACTAGACTTGCCTGAGTGGTTTGGGCTTCCTGAATCAACGGAAAAATATATCGAGGAATCAAGTAAACTACCTTTATGGTGTGAAAAAAGAAAAGAAGAATATTTAGGCTTTACCACTCTTTCACAGACAAGTGAAGATACTGCCGAAATCTATTGTATGGGAATAAAAAAAGACTATCATCACCAAGGATTAGGAACAAAACTTTTTAAAGAAGCAGAAGGTTACGCAGCAAAACATTACAAATATTTGCAAGTGAAGACTGTAGACGAGGGGCACTACTCTATATATGATCAAACTATTTGTTTCTACGAATCATTAGGATTTTCAAGGTTGGAAGTTTTTCCAAATTTATGGGATGAATGGAACCCATGTTTAGTTCTTGTCAAAAAATTGGAACAAAAGTGAGCAATAGATTTAATACTAATCTGTGCTTGATGAAAATTCTCACTGTAAAAAATGCTGAAAATCAAGTATAATACCATAGGAACAAACTGGAAGGTGAAAAAGAGCATGGCACAACTATTTTTTAAGTATGGCGCAATGAATAGCGGCAAGACGATCGAGATCCTAAAAGTCGCACATAATTATGAAGAACAAAATAAGCCAGTTGTCTTAATGACAAGCGGTATTGATACAAGAGATGGTTTAGGCGTTGTTTCAAGCCGAATCGGACTGAAACGTAATGCGATGCCGATATTTGAAGAAACAGACGTATTTGACGTAATTCAGAAAATGGAAAGCAAACCCTATTGTGTGCTGATCGATGAAGCGCAATTCTTAAAAAAGAAACATGTCATTGCTTTTACGAGAATTGTGGACGAATTGGATATTCCGGTTATGGCATTTGGTTTGAAAAATGATTTTCGAAACGAGTTATTTGAAGGATCAAAATATTTATTGCTTTATGCAGACAAAATCGAAGAAATGAAAACAATCTGTTGGTTCTGCCACAAAAAAGCAATCATGAATTTACATTATATTGATGGAAACCCTGTTTATGAAGGCGATCAAGTGCAAATCGGCGGAAATGAAGCTTATTACCCCGTTTGTCGAAAACATTACTTTCACCCATCAATGATTACAGAAGGAGAATAAGCATGTACGATCAATTACAAGCAATTGAAGACCGTTATGAAGAGCTTGGAGAACTTTTAAGTGACCCAGAAGTGATTTCTGATACAAAGCGTTTTATGCAGCTTTCAAAAGAAGAAGCAAACACGCGCGAAACAGTCGAAGTTTATCGTCGTTATAAAGAAGTAGTACAAGGAATCACCGATACAGAAGAACTGCTTGGTGAAAAACTGGATGATGAAATGGCTGAACTAGCAAAAGAAGAATTATCTGAATTAAAAAAAGAAAAAGAAGTCTTAGAAGAAAAAATCAAGATCTTGCTTTTACCAAAAGATCCAAATGACGATAAAAATATCATCATGGAAATCCGTGGAGCAGCAGGCGGAGACGAAGCAGCCTTATTCGCTGGCGATCTTTTCAATATGTACCAAAAGTATGCTGAAGCACAAGGCTGGAAAACAGAAGTGATGGAAGCTAACGTTACCGGAATCGGTGGATATAAAGAAGTGATCATGATGATCACCGGAGACAACGTATATTCGAAATTAAAATATGAAAGTGGTGCGCACCGCGTCCAGCGTGTTCCTTCAACTGAATCGCAAGGGCGTATCCATACTTCCACCGCAACAGTTGTCGTGATGCCAGAAGCTGAAGAAGTAGAGATCGATATTGAAGACAAAGATATCCGTACAGATATCTATCATGCTTCAGGTGCTGGCGGACAGCACGTCAATAAAACAGCATCTGCTGTACGTTTGACTCACTTACCAACAGGGATCGTTGTTGCTATGCAAGATGAACGTTCTCAAATCAAGAACCGTGAAAAAGCAATGAAAATCTTGCGTGCTCGTGTGTACGATAAGATCCAGCAAGAAGCACAAAGCGAGTATGATGCCAATCGAAAATCAGCAGTCGGAACTGGGGATCGTTCAGAACGGATCCGGACGTATAATTTCCCGCAAAATCGTGTGACTGATCATCGTATCGGATTAACTATCCAAAAATTAGATCAGATTTTAGCAGGGAAATTAGATGAGATCGTTGATGCATTGATCATGTATGATCAAACATCAAAACTGGAAGCTATGCAAAATGGGTAAAATGACCTATCGAGAAGTCCTGTCACGGGCTTCTTCTTTTTTAGAGGATCATGGGAAAGAAGCATATAGTATCCAATTTTTATTTTTGGAACGAAAACAATGGAAAAAACTTGATTGGCTCCTTCATATGAACGAAGAGATTTCAGAAGAAGAACAGCGGTTGATCGAAACCGATCTGCGACTTTTGCTTGCAGATCATCCACCTCAGTATTTGCTAGGATATGCAGATTTTTATGATCATCGGTTAAAGATAACTGAAGCAACACTGATCCCTCGACCAGAAACAGAGGAGTTAGTCGAATGGTGTTTAGACGAGACGCCTGATGTACCGTTAGAAGTGATAGATATTGGGACAGGGACTGGAGCAATTGCTATTAGTTTGAAAGCAGCAAGAAGAAATTGGCATGTATCTGCTGTGGATCTTTCAGAAGAAGCATTAGAAGTAGCGAAAGAAAATGCTCAGAAAGAAGGAACGAAAATCAGTTTTTATCATGGAGATACATTAGGACCAGTAATGGATCAGCAATTTGATGTGATTATTTCTAATCCGCCGTACATCAGTCGGAATGAATGGGAACTGATGGATGAAAGTGTCCGATCATTCGAACCTAAAATGGCCCTTTTTGCTGAGAACGATGGATTAGCTATTTATGAAAAAATAGCAGTTGAAGCACCAAGCGTACTAAAATCAAATGGAAAGATTTTTTTAGAAATCGGATTTCGCCAAGGTGAAGCAGTAAAAAAAATATTTCAGCAAGCATTTCCAGATAAAAAAGTGAAGATAAAAAAGGATCTTTTTGGCAATGAACGAATGATCCAAGTTTATGGTTGAAGTTGTGGATGAAAAATTTTTTATTTGTTTTTTTATTATAAAAAAACACTTATTTGACAAGGATGTAAACGACTTTTTGGTTTATCAACAAGTTTATCCACTATTGACAAATAGATTATCCACAAACAGTGGAAAACTTGAGGATAAACTCAGACAAAATAAGAATGTATGAAAAAGGGGTTGTGGATAAACTGTGGAAACGAAACGATATGATGAAACAGAATTGCAAGAGGCAGCCGAAGCACTGAAAGCAGGAGAACTTGTTGCTTTTCCTACCGAAACAGTATACGGATTGGGCGCCAACGCTCTTTTACCAAACGCTGTCAAGAAAGTGTTTTCTGTAAAAGGGAGACCGCAAGATAATCCATTAATCGTCCATGTCGCCTCTTTTGAACAAGTAAAAGAGTATGTGGACAACTTTCATCCGGCAGCAGAGAAGATTGTGAAGAACTTCTGGCCTGGACCATTAACTTTGATATTTAAGATTAAAAAAGACACTTTGCCCTCAGTTGTGACGGGAGGATTATCCACAGCTGCATTTCGTATGCCGGATAACAAAAAAACGCTAGAAGTAATCAAACTTTCCGGTGTTCCGCTTGTCGGTCCAAGTGCAAATACGTCGGGAAAACCAAGTCCAACGACTGCAGATCATGTATATCATGATCTACAAGGAAAAATTACCGGGATTATTGATGATGGAGCTACTCGAATTGGTGTAGAATCCACTGTTCTTGATTTAAGTGATCCAACAGCCATGCCTATGATTTTACGACCAGGTGCAGTAACGAAAGAACAAATCGAAGCAGTCATCGAATCTCCTGTTGCTATTGATCAGCATCTTGTAAAAGAAAATGAAACACCAAAAGCGCCTGGGATGAAATACAAACACTACTCACCCGATACACGTGTTCTGATGGTCAGAGATGGCGATTGGTCAACTGCAGTTCAATGGGCAAAAAATAAGAAGATCCGTGCAGGTGTCATAGCAAGCCCCGAAATTGCGGATCAAGTGCGGACAGATACTGCAGCTGTTTATATGTATAACGACAACTCAGTAGAAGCGGCGGCTAAAGGATTGTTTGCAGGTCTAAGAGGATTAGATGAACCAACACTTGGATTAGATTTGATTTTTGTACAAGTATATCCAGAAACTGGATTGGGGAATGCTTATATGAATCGCTTGAAAAAAGCAGCAGGACAAAATTATTTTGAAAAATGATCGATTGGTTATTGTCGCATTCTTTTAGTATGATACAATGCTATCAAGTAAATCTTCTATCAGTGAACGAAAAACTAAGCGTAACTAATCGTAATAGAAGAGATACGAATATTTGGCAATTTGTTTTTGATGGGAAAAATAAAATTGTAGGAAAATAAAAAGGAGCTGTTGTTTGTGGTAGATTACAAAACGTTTGACCCTGATCTTTGGGCTGCGATCGCCAAAGAAGAAGAAAGACAAGAACATAATTTGGAGCTGATTGCCTCTGAAAACTTTGTCTCCGAAGCAGTGATGGCTGCACAAGGAAGTATCTTGACAAATAAATACGCAGAAGGTTATCCAGGGCATCGCTATTATGGTGGGTGTGAATTTGTCGATATCGTTGAAAATTTAGCGATTGACCGTGCAAAAGAATTATTCGGAGCGAAATTTGCGAACGTCCAGCCTCACTCCGGCTCTCAAGCCAACACGGCTGCTTATCTCGCTTTGGTAGAACCAGGGGACACGATCTTAGGAATGGATCTTTCCGCAGGCGGACATCTAACACATGGATCACCAGTCAACTTCAGTGGCAAAACCTATCACTTTGTTGCTTACGGTGTTGATCCGACAACAGAAGTTATTGATTATAATGTGGTACGTATTTTAGCTAGAAAACATCAACCAAAATTGATCGTAGCAGGTGCCAGTGCTTACGGACGAACGATCGACTTTGCGAAATTCAGAGAAATCGCAGATGAAGTAGGCGCAAAACTGATGGTAGATATGGCTCATATCGCAGGATTAGTAGCAGCAGGACTTCATCCTAATCCAGTTCCTTATGCAGATACCACAACGACTACCACTCATAAAACATTGCGCGGACCTCGAGGCGGCATGATTTTGACAAACGATGAAGCATTAGCAAAAAAAATAAATAGTGCGGTATTTCCTGGTATTCAAGGCGGCCCTCTAGAGCATGTGATTGCGGGGAAAGCAGTAGCATTCAAAGAAGCATTAGATCCTGCATTTAAAGAATATAGTGAACAAATCATCGCCAATGCAAAAGCAATGGTCAAAGTGTTCAATCAAGCAATTGGAACCAGAGTCATTTCAGGGGCGACAGATAATCATCTGATGTTGATCGATGTTCGCGAGTTAGGTATAAATGGAAAAGAAGCAGAGAGCATTTTGGACAGTGTGAATATCACGGTAAATAAAAACTCAATTCCTTTTGAAACACTAAGTCCATTCAAAACAAGCGGTATTCGAATCGGCACGCCAGCAATCACTACTCGCGGGTTCAAAGAAGAAGATGCTGTAAAAGTGGCTGAACTAGTTGTCAAAGCATTACAAGCAAAAGATGATAACGTTCAACTAGACGAAGTCAAAACAGGTGTACGCGAATTAACTGAAAAATTTCCGTTGCATAAAAAATAAAAATTTAAATTCCATTAGTAAACAGAAAAGTTCAATGTTGGGCTTTTCTGTTTTTTTCTGTTTATTTTTTGGGAAAACGGATTCTTTGACAATATCAGTGATGCTCTCTAGTATATGAGGTGTAATTTTAGTCTTCACACTAAATCTCAGGGAGGAAAAGTCATGACTGATCGTATCTCGTTAGAAAAGGAAGCAGTAGCATTCAGTGATGCAAATGCGCCTCATCCGCGTATCTATGAACTAGCACCGGAAGAAGGAAGAGCTTTACTAGAAGAAGTACAAGAATCACCTGTGAACAAATATTCCGTCGATATTGAAGACTTGATGGTGGATACTGGCGAATGGGGAAAACTCAATATTCGTCTCGTACGACCAGAAGGGAATATGGATAAATTACCAGTTATTTTTTATATTCATGGAGCAGGCTGGGTTTTTGGCAGTGCTCAAACCCATGATAAATTGATCAGAGAACTTGCGGTTCGTACGAATTCCGTCGTTGTCTTTCCAGAATATAGTCGATCACCAGAAGCAAAATATCCAACAGCAATTGAACAAAATTATGCTGTGTTGCAACAGCTGAATAAATTAGCCAAGTCAAAAAATCTGGATCTCGAGAATCTAATCGTTGCAGGAGATTCAGTAGGTGGTAACATGGCTACAGTCATGACGATCTTAACAAAAGAACGAAAGGGCCTCCCAATATCCAAGCAATTGCTGTATTATCCAGTCACAAACGCTGATTTTGATACAGATTCCTATCATGAATTCGGAGAAAACTATTTTTTGACAAGAGAAGGAATGATGTGGTTTTGGGACCAATATACGACGAATGAAGAAGAGCGTGCTGAAATCACAGCTTCGCCTTTGAGAGCAGACCTGAATGAACTAAATGATCTTCCTCCAGCAATGATTTTAACGGGAGAAGCGGATGTATTAAGAGATGAAGGTGAGGCTTATGCGCGCAAACTTCGTGATGCAGGGGTTCCTGTTACACAAGTACGCTTCCAAGGAATCATCCATGATTTTGTCATGGTAAATGCTATGGATCAGACAAAGGCAACGCGTGCAGCAATGGCATTATCTACTTCTTGGATCAAGAAAAAAGAATAAGCTTTGCTTGTCCGCAGGAAAACTTCTTTTCAAAAACGGATTTTCTTAGGAAAAATGGCGAGTTTGACTAGTCAATCACTTGATTTTGTTTTACAATTAAAAAGAAACGACAGAGCAAAGGAGAGCTTAAAAAATGGGCAAATTTCAAGTGATCGATCATCCATTGATTCAACACAAACTAACTATTATTCGGGACAAAAACTGCGGAACAAAGGTTTTTCGTGAAGTAGTCGATGAAATCGCTATGTTGATGGCATATGAAGTATCACGGGATATGCCATTGGAAGACATCGTGATCGAAACACCGATCACTGAAACAACACAAAAAACGTTGTCTGGTAAAAAAGTAGCGATTATTCCAATCTTGCGCGCAGGTATTGGAATGGTTGACGGTATCTTGGAATTGATTCCAGCTGCTAAAGTGGGACATATCGGTCTTTATCGAGATGAAGAAACATTGGAACCACATGAATATTTCGTCAAACTTCCAGAAGACATTGATGCACGTCAGTTGTTTGTAGTAGATCCAATGTTGGCAACAGGCGGATCAGCAATCATGGCAATCGATGCATTGAAAGAACGTGGCGCGTCGAACATCAAATTTGTTTGTTTGGTAGCAGCACCTGAGGGAGTAAAAGCTTTGCAAGAAGCGCATCCTGATATTGACATCTATACAGCTTCTCTAGATGAAAAATTGAATGAACATGGTTATATCGTTCCTGGACTAGGGGATGCGGGTGACCGTTTGTTTGGTACAAAATAAGTAAATACGAAAAAGGGTGTGACACAACTTTTGTCACATCCTTTTTTGGTCATTTTTAACGTTTGATGCAGAACAGCTTTTTCACAGCTTTCGTTTGCATATAAAAAAACCATCCCAAAAATGCAGAGATGGTCAAATTCAAATCTTTTTTAGTTCTTTGTAGTTAACGATTACTACACCCTTACTTTGCGTCATCAAGTTCGCATTTTCTGCAGTTTCATCAATCTCAACAACAGCGGAATTTTTCAATTGCTTTGAAATCGTTCCAGTTTGCGACTTGCCGTGAATTGTGAACATTACGTGAGTATTGATCTTGAATTTTTCACCAATTTCCGATGGTACGATAGTTGTATCAAATTTTCCAAAAGTTGCCATTTTCATAAAACCTGCCTTTCACATCTATTATACCACGTTTTATGAAAAATATCATGAAATTAAACTAATTTTCCATCGGACTCTTTACAATCAGCCAAATAGAGTATATAATTTCTTTTGGATAAGGCCAGCTTAGCTCAGTTGGTAGAGCAACGCACTCGTAACGCGTAGGTCACAGGTTCGATCCCTGCAGCTGGCATAAAGCAAAAGACAGATACCCGACCAGGGTATCTGTCTTTTTTATTTATGTCTGTGTGATTTAAAAACCATTAAAAATAGCGTATACTTTGTTTATAGAATGTAGTGGGGAGAAATATATTTCTGGGAGGAAATTGTGATGTCTAAAAGTGAAGAAATAGAAAACATGGTACTAAAATTATATGATCTCGTTTTAAATCCAGAGATCAATGAAAAGGAACGTATACTTCTGATAGAAGCAAAAACAGGCTTAGAAAAAGGTCAGTATTATCCTAAAGTCATGAATAATTTGGAACGTAGTTTACGACCGTTAGCAATCAAGGGGGAATTGTCTAAACCAGTCTCACCGTTTTATATGGAGATATCAACAATAGGAAAATTTGAAAAAGAATTAGGTCGAGGAATGGCTTCGGCACCGATTACTTTTGGGCATTTATAAAAAGATTTGTATCAATCAAAAGTTTTCTACTAATTCAATTGTAGTTTTTTCAAATAACGCTAGGTTCAAATGATTCTATTCATTCCCAAAGTTAAATGGATTTATCTTAACTTTGGGGAATTTTTTGCTACAAATTTTCATAAACTGGCAGATGTTCTAAGTAAGCAAGTATCTTTTCAAAGTCGGAAAAATCCATGATCAACGTAGTGGTATTGATATTTGGATGAAAGCCTACGGTATCTTGACGATCAATAGCAGCATCGATCACGACTTGGATTTTTTTCTCTTTGTCGTGCATCAATGCTAATGGAGTCACTGTACCTGCTGGAACGCCTAGGAGGTCAGGAAGCTGTTCTTCAGAAACAAAAGATAAGCGCTTTTCTTTTAATTGTTCAGCTAGTTGTTTTAAATCGGCATGCTTTTCATCAGGCAAGATGACAAGATAGATTTGTTTTCCTTTTCTTGATTTCAATAATAGATTTTTTACTTGCGGACCAGGTAGGGAAAAAGGGACATTTTTGACTGACGTAATCGCAGGATGATCGACTTTTTGAAAAGAGATATCCAGTTTTTTTAGTAGTTCATAAGCTTCTTGTTCGGTTGCACGACTCATCGCGCATCACCCTCCTTTTTTTATTAGTGTATCATAAAAAAGAGTTGACAAGAGTTGACAAATGAAAAATAATCATGTAAATTACACGTAAAGTTAAAACAAATGACATCGAAAAGAAGAGTAGCAGTTAGGTGTTTTTAGAGAGTCTCTGGTTGGTGGAAAGAGGCAGCAGTTAACCGTGAAACACATCTTGGAGTCGATTTTCTGAAGCGTATAGTAGGAAAATCCGGGGAGCCCGTTACAGCTGCGGTCGTTGCTAGATGACCAGGTAAGGCTGGCTTTTCCGTGAGGAGCCGGTAAAAAAAGGTGGAACCACGTGATTAACGTCCTTTGATCTTCGGATCAAAGGACGTTTTGTTTTCATCTGAACGGCAACGACTGTGTGAGGTTTTTTCTGCAAGGAAAAAATAAACAGAGGTGGAACCACGTATAATACGTCCTCTTGGCATTTGCCAAGAGGATTTTTTTATTTTAAAGGAGGAAAAGAAGATGGAGTATTTAATTGAAGTTATGCCGCAATTATTAGTAGGAGCACTCACAACATTGAAATTATTTTTATTTACCTTGATTGGCTCGTTGCCATTAGGGATTATTTTAGCACTAGGATTGTCCTTGCATTTTAAGCCGCTACGCTACTTGCTTCAAACATATGTATGGGTTATGCGGGGAACACCGCTGTTGTTGCAACTGATTTTTATTTTTTATGGGTTGCCGACGATTGGGATCGTTTTTGATCGTTTCGAAGCAGCACTCATTGCCTTTATCTTAAACTATGCAGCTTATTTTGCAGAGATCTTTCGTGGAGGGATACAATCGATTCCTCAAGGTCAATATGAAGCAGCGCAAGTTTTGCAATTAAGTCCCTTTCAAACGGTGACGAAAATCGTCATCCCACAAGTGACAAAGATTGTTTTACCTTCTGTAGGGAATGAAGTTATCAACTTGGTCAAAGATTCTTCCTTGATCTATATATTAGGTTTAGGTGACGTAATGCGTGCTGGGAAAATCGCGATGGAACGCGACGCGACTTTACTGCCTTTGCTAGGCGTGGCAATCATCTATCTTACATTGACTGGTATTCTAACAATCGTAATGAAACAAGTTGAAGGAAAATTAAATTATTACCGCTAACTGATAGGAGGAAGAAATATGATTGAATTGAAGAAAGTGAACAAAGCATTTGGTGAAAAAAAAATAATCAAAGATTTGAATCTAATCATTCCAGATGGGAAAACATTAGCTATCGTAGGTCCTTCCGGTGGCGGTAAAACCACGCTTTTACGTATCTTGGCTGGCTTAGAAAGTTCTGACAGCGGAGAATTTTATTTAGATGGTGTACCGTTCAACCCATTCGAGCTTAAAATGAAAGAACAAGTTGTAGGAGTCGTATTCCAAGACTTCCAGCTATTTCCACATCTGAATATTTTTGAAAACATTACCTTAGCACCAAAAATGGTATTGAAACAGACAAAAGAAGAATACACCAAAAAAGCAGAAGAATTAGCGGCTTCATTAGGGATTAGTGATTTATTGAATAACTATCCTTATCAGCTTTCTGGCGGACAAAAACAGCGGGTAGCGATTGCCAGAGCATTGGCTATGAATCCACGGGTATTGGCTTATGATGAACCAACAAGTGCTTTAGATCCTGAATTACGCCAGCAAGTCGAGCGTTTGATCCTATCATTGAAAGAAGATGGGGTAACCCAAATTATTGTCACCCATGATTTAGTATTTGCAGAAAATGTCGGTGATCAATTACTAAAAGTTTCCCCAATTCATTAAGAAAGGAGAAGACAGAGATGAAAAAAACTAGTTTTCTATTCGCTTTGATCGCAGGTCTTCTTCTTTTTGCAGGCTGTTCGAACAAAAAAACTTCAGCAGATAATTGGGCGACTATCAACGAAGAGAAAAAAATCGTTATAGGTTTAGACGATACATTTGTTCCTATGGGATTTAGAGATAAAGACGGGAAGCTCACAGGATTTGATATTGATTTAGCCAAAGCAGTCTTTGAACAATATGGGATTACGGTAGACTTTCAGCCCATTGACTGGTCAATGAAGGAATTTGAACTGAACAATGGAACGATCGATTTGATATGGAACGGCTATTCCAAAACGCCGGCAAGAGAAAAGAAAGTGCAATTTACAAAACCTTATATGGAAAACGATCAAGTGCTGATCACACCTAAAGAATCAGGAATCACAAACTTTGGACAAATGAATAATAAGAGACTAGGTGCGCAAAATGGGTCATCTGGTTATGATGTATTTACGAAACAACCAGAAGTATTAAAAGAGATAGTCAAAAACCAAGATGCTGTTTTGTATGATAGTTTTAATGAAGCATTGATCGATCTGAAAAGCAGACGGGTCGATGGTCTGCTGATGGATAAAGTATACGCAGACTATTATTTGAAACAAAGAAACGAACTAGAAGACTTCAACATAACAAAAGGTTCTTATGAAAGTGAGGATTTTGCAGTTGGTGCACGAAAGTCAGATAGTACATTAGTGAAAAAAATCAATGAAGCCCTAGATCAACTAGAGAAAACAGGTGAATTCCAAAAAATATCCGATAAATGGTTTGGCGAAGATGTTACGCCGAGAAATTAACAAATAGGGGACTGTGACAAAAGACGTGTCACAGTCCCTTTTTCCGAATAAACAGTGTTCTCCTGCCAACTCCTTGTGACTCGGAGCTGAATGGCAGGCTCACAACCTCTTGGTAAACGGTGTTCAAAAGCCAGTTTCTCGGTATTAAGCCAAATTTATGCAAAAATGTAGAAAGCCATTTTCACAAAATTTTTCTTACTACTCGAAACTAAGCGACTTTTTCACAACCTCTTTCTTAAACGGTGTTCAATCAGCTGACTCTCGGTATTAGCTCAAAAAACGGCAAAATATGAGGAACTATTTTGCCGTTTGTTTCTCTAATACTCAGGTCAAAGTGCTGATTTCACAACCTCTTGGTAAACGGTGTTCAAAAGCTTGCATCTGCGGTAATAAATCCAGCCAAGTAAAAACATAAGAAGCTGTTTTTACTTGGCTGTTCTTATTACTTGATGCAGGGTAGCTTTTTCACAACCTCTTATACACGGTGTTCCAGAAGTAGCTTCTTCGAAAAATAAGCCGAAATTTTACAAAACTTTGAGAAGCAATTTTCGTACATTACTTCTTGTTTCTTGAAGCTGACCACTTCTGTCACAACCTCCTTTACATAATTTTATTTTGTTGTGGAAGGGGTTTCGTGTTATTCTAAAAGAGGAACGATTGAAGGTTATAGGAAAGGAAGAGATGAATGGAACACAAAGAACTTACCTCATTTCCAAAAGATTTTCTGTGGGGCTCTGCTTCTGCAGCGTATCAAGTAGAAGGAGCTTGGCAAGAAGATGGGAAAGGAGAATCAGTCTGGGATCGATTTGTTCGGATTCCAGGAAAGACATTTAAAGGAACGAACGGTGATTTGGCAGTAGACCACTATCATCGTTATAAAGAAGATATTGCTTTAATGAAAGAACAAGGTCTGAAAGCTTACCGCTTCTCTGTAGCTTGGACACGGATTTTTCCTAATGGACGAGGAGAAGTCAATCAAGCTGGGCTCGCTTTTTATGAGAGATTGATCGACGAATTGATTGAAAACGATATCGAACCTATGTTGACTTTATATCATTGGGATCTTCCACAAGCATTGCAAGATGAATATAATGGTTGGGAATCACGTCAGATCATTGAAGATTTCACTCATTATGCAGAAACATTATTTGAGGCATTCCGCGGGAAAGTCCATTACTGGATTAGTTTGAATGAACAAAATATCTTCACTTCATTAGGTTATTTGTTAGCAGCACATCCGCCAGGTGTGACAGACCCGAAACGAATGTATGAAGTTAACCATATTGCTAATTTAGCAAATGCATTTGTCATCAATAAATTTCACGAGTTAGAAATGCCTGGGAAAATCGGACCAAGCTTTGCGTATACGCCAAATTATCCAATTGACAGTAATCCTGAAAATGTTCTGGCTGCTGAAAATGCAGAAGACCTGATGGCCAATTATTGGATGGATGTCTATATGTGGGGAAAATATCCGATTGCTGCCATGAGGTTCTTAGAAGAAAAAGGATGGGCACCAACGATTGAAGCTGGCGATGCAGAATTGCTAGAATCTGCTAAACCAGATTTTCTTGGGATCAATTACTATCAAACGGCGACGAATGCATTCAATCCATTAAACGGAGTTGGTGCAGGAAAAATGAATACGACAGGAAAAAAAGGTTCATCAGAAGAAACTGGAGTTCTTGGAATGTATAAAAAAGTTGAGAATCCATTTGTCGAACGAACAAATTGGGACTGGGAGATTGACCCAGAAGGATTAAGGATCGGACTGCGTCGTATCACAAGCCGTTACCGCATGCCGGTACTGATTACGGAAAATGGCTTAGGAGAGTATGACAAGTTGACAGAAGATAAACAAATCCATGACGACTATCGAATCAATTACTTACAAAGCCACGTCAAAGCCATCAAAGAAGCAATTTCGGATGGAGCAGAAGTCCTAGGCTATTGCACCTGGTCTTATACAGATTTGCTTAGCTGGCTGAACGGTTATCAAAAGCGATATGGATTTGTATATGTTGATCAAGATGAAACACAAGAAGGATCTTTGGAACGATACAAGAAAGACAGTTATTACTGGTATCAAAAACTGATTGAAGAAAATGGAGAGAACCTTTAGTTCACATACTTAAAACAAGAAGGTACGGCTGGATATGGCCGTGCCTTTTTTTGATAAAATCGTTTAGAAATTAAGAAAAACTGTAAAACAAGCTGAAAAATGAAAGAAAGCGTCAGTTCTTTCAAACAAAACTTTAGTTCCCTTGCTTTTTTTTGTATAATGAAACTTGATGAAATGAGGGATAATAAATGGCACAAAAGAAACGGCCTACTAAAAAAAGGAAAAAGACGAAAAAAACGAAAAAGCAAAAACAGCAGCAGGAACAAATGCTGACGATTGGTGTTGGGTTTGCCTTGATTTTATTTGCTGTCTTCGGCTTTTTAAAATTAGGTTTTTTAGGAATATTGATTGCAAACGGCTTTCGGATCATTGCAGGAAATACTTACCAAATCCTCTGTCTTTTATTAGCCGTATTAGGATTTTGGATTGTCATTAAGAATACAGAGTTTTCAATTGGTAAAAACCGACGCTGGTTTGGCGGCATACTCTTTTATTTCGGTATCTTATTATTGTTACATGCCCATTTATTTGGCAAACTCCATACTGGGGAACCAAATATCATGGGGACGACATGGGATTTGTTAGCCAGTGATATAAAACAAAGTCAAGTAGACAATAACGTTGGTGGTGGGATGATTGGAGCAATCCTTTATCATTTTACTTACTTCTTGATTGCACAGCCTGGAAGTTATTTAGCAGCAGTGCTATTACTGGCAGGAGGAGCATTCCTGTTCAGTAATCTGGAAGGCTATCAGCTGTTAAATAGTATCCAATCAATTGGAGAACGTGTACAGGAATTATTGGAAGGTGATCCTGCCAAGCAAGCTCGAAAGCAAGCGGCAAAGGAAGAGAGAATGAAACAGCGCGCAGAAGCGAAAGAAGCAAGGCGCTTAGCTGCAAAAGAAGCTGCAGAAAAAGAAGCTGCAGAATATGAGAAGAAAAAAGCGGTGAGCCAACAAAGGGAAAATACTGCTGATGAATGGCAGGAACCAGAAAATACAGAGCCGGAGCAGCTAAGTTTTGTTCCAATCGACAGTTTTCAAGAAAATATCCATCCTGCGAATCTAGAGAAACCAGTACCAGATACACCAAAACAGACCAATACAGCAGAAGGTTTTTCAGATGAGTTGCCAGAGGATGACGGTACCTCATTAGAATTTGAGATTGAAGCAGAACAGGAAAATCAAGACTATGAATTACCGACAGTTGATTTGCTTGATTCTATACCAACTGTGGATCAAAGTGATGAGTATAAAAAAATTGAAAAAAATATCGGCGTATTAGAACAAACTTTCCAAAGTTTCGGTGTCGATGCCAAGGTCGTCAAAGCCAGCTTAGGACCATCCGTCACAAAATTCGAAGTCCAGCCGGCTGTAGGGGTAAAAGTAAGTAAAATTGTGAACTTAACAGATGATATCGCGCTTGCTTTAGCGGCGAAAGATGTCCGGATGGAAGCACCGATTCCAGGTAAATCACTGATTGGTATTGAAGTACCAAATGGAAAGATCAGTATGGTTTCCTTTAGAGAAATCATCGAAGCACAACCAAACCACCCAGATAAATTACTAGAAGTACCTTTAGGACGTGATGTTTCTGGACGGGTACAAACGGCTGATCTTTCGAAGATGCCTCACTTACTCGTGGCTGGTTCGACTGGTAGTGGGAAGTCAGTAGCAATTAATGGGATCATCACAAGTATATTAATGCGTGCTAAGCCCCATGAAGTAAAACTGATGATGATCGATCCGAAAATGGTTGAATTGAATATGTACAACGGCATACCTCATCTGTTGACGCCGGTCGTGACGAACCCTAGAAAAGCAGCGCAAGCCTTACAAAAAGTAGTACAAGAAATGGAAGAACGATATGAAAAATTCGCGGCAACCGGAGTAAGAAATATTTCTGGTTACAATGAATTTGTTCAACAGAAAAACTTGGAAAACGGAACGAAACATCCAACCTTACCATTCATCGTAGTGATCGTAGATGAATTAGCTGATTTGATGATGGTAGCCAGCAATGAAGTTGAAGATGCGATTATTCGTTTAGCGCAAATGGCTCGGGCGGCGGGGATTCATATGATCCTAGCTACTCAACGTCCAAGTGTGGATGTTATCACAGGAATCATCAAAGCAAATGTACCTTCCAGAATGGCATTTGCGGTATCAAGCGGTACAGATTCTCGGACGATCATTGATTCTAATGGGGCAGAAAAGCTCTTAGGGCGAGGAGATATGCTATTCTTGCCAATGGGTGAGAATAAACCGATCCGTGTGCAAGGAGCATTCATTTCTGACCACGAAGTAGAACGGGTCGTTCAATT
This sequence comes from Enterococcus sp. E4-223, assembly GCF_035727065.1. Classification (NCBI taxonomy): domain Bacteria; kingdom Bacillati; phylum Bacillota; class Bacilli; order Lactobacillales; family Enterococcaceae; genus Enterococcus; species Enterococcus sp. E4-223. The sequence goes on from NZ_JAPMLH010000004.1 coordinate 196,869, forward strand.
TGTTACAGATCAGCAAGAAGCTCATTATGAAGAGAAAATGATGCCGACAGATGAAGTTGAAACGACAGGTGCTCCAGAACAGCCACAAGATGAGCTGTTTGAAGAAGCAAAAGCACTTGTTGTTGAAATGCAAACGGCAAGTATTTCCCTTCTCCAAAGAAGATTTCGGATCGGTTACAACCGAGCAGCACGTTTAGTAGATGAACTGGAAGCTCATGGAGTTGTTGGCCCGTCAGAAGGAAGCAAGCCTCGGAAAGTATTCATTGAGCAGGAAGAAACATCAGAAACGTTGCCGGACGATAATGACATGTAAAACTTGTGTGATGAAGGGTTGAAAAACGAATAACCAATAAAAAGACAAGGCATGATGATACCAAAAGAAAAAATGTTTTTTTCCATCTTTTCTAATACGGTATGATGTCTTGTCTTTTTAGTTTTTGTGAGATTAAAGTTCTATTCGATTTATTTGTGAAGTATTGCATTAAGGAAATGAATCATGTATAGTATGTAGCGAAACTTTGAGAAAAAGAGGGAAATGCTTTGGAAAAACAGTCCATTTATGGCTTGACGAATGAAGAATTAATCAATTGGTTTATAGAAAACGGCGAGAAAAAATTCCGAGCTGCCCAAGTTTGGGAATGGTTGTATCAAAAACGTGTAAGTAATTTCACAGAAATGACGAATCTATCGAAACAGTTGATCGAAAAATTATCGGAGCATTTTATCATCAATCCTCTAAAACAGATGGTCGTCCAAGAAGCTTCGGATGGTACAGTAAAATATTTGTTTGAACTCCCTGATAAAAACATGATTGAGACTGTACTGATGAGACAAGAATATGGCTTGTCAGTTTGTGTGACGACACAAGTAGGATGTAATATCGGCTGTACATTTTGTGCAAGCGGGCTGCTCAAAAAGAACCGTGATCTGACTGCTGGAGAAATTGTTGCGCAGATCATGATGGTCCAACATTATTTTGATGAGCGCAATCTTGGCGAACGCGTTTCACATGTCGTTGTAATGGGGATCGGTGAGCCATTTGATAATTACGACAATGTAATGGACTTTTTGCATATCATCAATGATGCCAAAGGATTGGCAATTGGTGCTCGGCACATTACAGTTTCCACTAGTGGATTAGCACACAAAATCAAGGAATTCGCTAATAACGGCTTGCAAGTCAATCTGGCTATTTCCTTGCACGCGCCGAATAATGAGGTGCGAACATCGATCATGCGGATCAACCGAAGTTTCCCAATCGAGAAATTGATGGAAGCTGTAGATGAGTATTTAGAGAAAACAAACCGTCGAATCACGTTTGAATATATCATGTTAAATCAAGTAAATGACAGACCAGAGCATGCACAGCAATTAGCCGATCTATTAAAAGATAAGAAAAAATTAGCATATGTCAACTTGATTCCATATAATCCAGTCAGTGAACATGATCAATATTCTCGCAGTCCAAAAGCTGATGTATTGAGATTTTATGATGTATTGAAGAAAAACGGCGTAAACTGTGTGATACGTAAAGAACATGGTACAGATATTGATGCAGCTTGCGGACAATTGCGAAGCAAGCAAATGAAAAAAACAGTTGCCAAATAATCGTAGCCTACTCGTTTTTTCAATTACCATAAAAGGAGCAGTTTTCTTAATTAAGGAACTGTTCAACTTAAATAAGAGAAAAGATTCTATAGCGAAAGCTATAAAGCTTTTTTTGACAAGAAAAACCCTCATCAAGCAAAGAAATGTCCTCAATTTGATGACAGCCTGCTTGATGGGGGTTTTAGCAATTATTTAACTGATTTTCTTATATCCTTGCTGGCTTTCTTGTGTAGCATGATAAGTTTCTACGTCAAGAATGGCCTGTTTAAATTTTTCTCGGGTGATTTCATAAGGCACATGTTTAATATCATTTGTTGCCATGGCTTTATCTAAGATTGCTTCTAAATCGGTCGTGACATTGAGATTCATGTCGGTTAACGATACTGGAAGTTGGTTCTTTTTCATAAACACATAGATTTTATCAAACAAATCGAACTGCTGATCCATCATCAATAAGGTCAGTACACCATAACTGACAGATGCTCCGTGAAGGTATCCCTCCATTTTTTCTAGAACAGTCGTACCGTAATAGAATGAGTGTGCCATAGCAGAATTATAGTTATTGTTAACTAAAATAGAAACCAATCCGGTAGTAACAATGATATCCGAAACGACTTGTTCAATTGCATATGAGGGACGATCGTCGGCACTATCTTTCAATGCTTGCGTACCATAAGTCAAGAGACGATCAATGCACATTTTTCCGATTTGGATTCCTAATCTATCCGTGTAGCCTAGATCATCGCCACGAGCAGAAAAAGTAGATTCGACTTCTTTGGATAAAGCATCGCCAATACCTGCCCATAAGTATTTATCAGGTGCTTCGGCAATAATTGCTGTATCAATGAAGGTGTGTACAGGTGGTTTTGAAGGAAAGAAGAGTCCGTCCATTACGCCTTCTTCGTTATAGATGACACATACCGCAGTGACGGGCGAACAGTTCGAACCAATAGTGGGAAAGGTGAAGACTGGTTTAGCTAGTTTTTCACCAATGACTTTTACAGTATCGCAAGCACGGCCACCACCGACTGCAAACAGGACGTCTGCTTTTTGGACACTTTCATGCTGGATCAACTGTTCAATATTTCCATAAGTTGAATTACCCCCGTACCAGAGACTGGCGACAACCTCTATTTCCTGTGTCAAAGCTGCTTTTATTTTGTTTTCTGCCTTTGAAAGTGCAGTCTTCCCTCCAATCAGCACTACTTTTGTCCCATATTCTTTGACGATTCCATTTGCTTTTTCATACGCATCTGTTCCAATGGTATAATTTGGTAAGAAAACACTTTGACTCATATTCATTTCCTTCTTTCTTCGTTGAAACGGGTTAAAATTTTAAAGAGTGATCGATCTGACTGCGGCTGTAGATGGAGTAGAGGTGAACCTAAGACAGGATAAGTGATGAATAAGGTGGCATGAACACCTTGAAATCATCAATAAGTATCCTAAAAACGAACAAGTACAAAAACATTGAAAACGACAATAATGAATTTTTGTTCCTCTTAGTATTTCTACCGATTCCCTTTGCTTTTTTGTAATTATCTAAAAATTCTAAAAATTAAGATTATTATATGAAAACAGGTTTTATTTGTCAATTCATAATTGGTTTTTTTAAAGCAAAAGATAATCTATATCATGATGAACAAACAGAGTTTTTTCCTCCAATTGATGGCTTTCCTGATCTTTCCTATTTTGAATAAAGTGTTTCTGTATAATTTTTTTATTTTATAAGTAAGATAAATAATGAAAGAATAGAGATACTGATTGGTAGCTAAAGATTTTTGAGCGAGAACATTTCGTTTTTTCAAAAGGACTGTTAGAATAAGCAAGAACAAGGGGGAAGACGTATGATAATCAGTGAATTTGACCGTAATAATCCAGTATTGAAAGATCAGCTTTCTGATTTACTGAGACTGACTTGGCCGGAAGAATATGGAGACAGCTCGGCAGAAGAAGTAGAAGAAATGATGAATCCAGAACGAATCGCGGTAGCAGCGGTAGACCAAGATGAGTTAGTAGGATTTATTGGTGCAATCCCTCAATACGGTATCACAGGTTGGGAATTGCATCCATTAGTTGTAGAAAGCTCCCGACGAAAGAACCAAATAGGTACTCGATTAGTCAATTACTTAGAAAAAGAAGTAGCTTCCAGAGGAGGAATCACGATTTATTTAGGTACGGATGATTTAGACCATGGAACAACGTTAAGTCAAACGGACCTGTATGAGCATACATTTGATAAAGTGGCTTCCATCCAGAACCTTCGTGAACATCCGTATGAATTCTATGAAAAATTAGGTTATAAAATCGTAGGTGTCTTACCAAATGCAAATGGCTGGGACAAACCGGATATTTGGATGGCAAAAACGATTATTCCTCGACAAGATTCTCAATAATAAAAAGAGGTTGTGACAGAAGTAATCAGCTTCAAGAAATAAGAAGAAATTTACGAAAATTACTTCTTGAATTTTTGTGAAATTCCAACTTATTTCCGAAGAAGCTACTTTTGGAACATCGTGTACCAGAGGTTGTGAAAAAGCTGTCCTGCATCAAGTAATAAGAACAGCCAAACAAAAATAGCTCCTCATATTTTTCGTTTGGTTGGGCTTATTACCGCAGATGCAAGCTTTTGAACACCGTTTAGTGGAGAGGTTGTGAAATCAGCGTCCTGACCTGAGTATTAGAGAAACAAACGGAAAAATAGTTCTTCATATTTTGCCGTTTGTTGAACTAATATCGAGGGCCAGCTGATTGAACACCGTTTAAGGAAGAGGTTGTGAAAAAGTCGCTTAGTTTCGAGTAGTAAGAAAAATTTTGTGAAAATGGCTTTCTACATTTTTGCATAAATTTGGCTTAATACCGAGAAACTGGCTTTTGAACACCGTTTATTCGGAATAAGGGACTGTGACAAGACTTTTGTCACAGTTTCTTTTTATTTATTCTTTTTTATCTTTGTATGGCAATAATAGACAATATAACGAAAATTATTTAATGGCTTTTGGAAGACCATGGAAAACCTTGTACAAAGCTATTTTTTCTGAAAAATTCCTTGAAACCTCACGAAAAAATCATTATTTTATGAAAAAGACAAAAAAAAGTGTTGATTTTTTAATAATTATTCATTAAACTCTTAAACAACTTCAGAAAATATTAATTATTCTGAAAATTCCAACAAAGGGGTACGTAAAATGAAAAAGAAATTTACATTTGGTTTGGTTGCGGTATGCGGCCTTGTACTTGCTGGATGTTATGGCGGCAGTTCAGCCACAAGCAACAGTAGTTCAGCAAAAAGCGGTTCAGCAGATGGAGGAGGCGTATTTAACTTAGTCGTGCCTCAGGAAATGCCTACAGCTGACTTATCAGTTGCAACAGATACAATCAGTTTTACAGCATTGAATAACGTTTATGAAGGAATTTACCGTCTTGATGAAGACAGCAAACCACAGCCGGCAGGAGCTAGCGAGTTGGCAGAAGTCAGTGAAGACGGATTAACTTACAAAATCAAATTACGAGAAGACGCAAAATGGTCAAATGGTGATCCTGTTACAGCAGCGGATTACGTTTATGGCTGGCAACGAACAGTAGACCCAGCTACAGCTTCTGAATATGCTTACCTGTATGCGCCAGTTGAAAATGCAGAAGACATCACAGCTGGAAAGAAAGATAAATCAGAACTAGGGATCAAAGCAGTTGGTGACTATGAATTAGAAATCAAATTGACGAAACAAACACCATATTTCCAATATCTGCTTGCTTTCCCATCATTTTTCCCACAAAAACAATCCGTAGTGGAAGAAAATGGGGATGCCTATGCATCTGCAAGTGATAAAGCTGTTTATAATGGACCATTCACATTAGAAGATTTTGATGGACCAGGAACAGATACAGAATGGACTTATAAGAAAAATGACCATTACTGGGACAAAGATACAGTAAAACTTTCTGAAATCAAAGTCAGTGTAGTAAAAGAATCTTCTACTGCATTGAACTTATTCAAAGATGGCCAAGCAGATGACGTGATCTTGTCTGGTGAGTTAGCACAGCAAAACGCAAACGATCCAGCTTATACTTCTGTTAAAGAAGCGCGGACAAGCTATATCGAATTCAATCAACGTGAAAAGAATTCACCATTCAACAATGTGAACCTAAGAAAAGCTATTTCTTATTCTATCGATCGTGAAGCTTTAGTAAAACAAGTACTAGGTGACGGATCAGTTGTCTCTACAGGATTGATCCCATCAGATATGGTAAAAAGTCCAACAACGAACGAAGACTTTGCAAAAGAAGCTGGAAAATTAGTTTCTTATGACAAAGATAAAGCAAAAGAATATTGGGAAAAAGCGAAAAAAGAATTGGGCGTTGATTCTTTAGAATTTGATTTGATGGCTTCTGATGATGATTCATCGAAAAAAGTAATCGAATATGTTCAAAACTCAATCCAAGAAAACTTGGATGGCGTAACAGTCAAACCAACACCTGTTCCATTCTCTGTACGTCTTGACCGCTCAACTTCGGGTGATTTTGACGCAGTACTAGGCGGATGGGCTGCTGACTATGCAGACCCAAGCAGCTTTACTGATTTGTTTGTCACAGGTAATTCATACAACCGTGGTCGCTGGAGCAATGCAGAATATGACGAAGCAGTTAAAGCAGCTTCATCAACAGACGCTGGTGATGAACAAGCCCGTTGGGATGATTTCCAAAAAGCAATCAAGATCATCTCTGATGATATGGGTGTCGTTCCGGTGTACCAAAAAGCAGAAGGTCACCTAGTGAATGAAAAAGTCAAAGGTATCGTTCACCATGCGGCAGGCGCTTCATGGGATTACAAATGGACATACGTTGAAGAATAATCGTTAATACCGTGAGCATGAGAAAAAACGAGGCTGCGGCAAATGTCGCAACCTCGTTCTCATATTCACTTATCCTAACAAAGAAAAAAGCATGAAAATAGCAGAAAGAGCAATTAGTATTCCGGCAATGATCAGCCAAAAGCTGTACATACCGTAGCTGGCAGACGAGAGCGAGGAAAATTCTGGTTTTTTCTTTCGGTTCCTTGTTCGTGCAAGATGGACCGATCGCTGAAAATGATCGAAGAAACCCGAAGAAAAGACCCATAAAAAACCGCCAATAATCAGAAACGGCAATGACCATAAGAATAGATCATTAGATAATTGAATGAGTGTAAAGGAATGGTTGATGAGATTTTTTATTAAAATAACCAGAATCAGTAGAGAAGCTACTGCGTAGGGGATAAATTTTTTTTTCATTTGATTGCTCCTTTATTTTTGGTTCATTATCTAATAATGTAGCGAAACATCTGTCAGAAGTCAAAAGCTAGGGGGAAACATTAGTGAATAGTTATATCAAATATGTATTAAAACGTGTCTTTTTCATGATCATCACGCTTTGGTTAATTGCAACAATCACCTTTTTCTTGATGCAATTGCTGCCGGGCACGCCATATACGAATCAGGAACGTTTGAGTCCTGAAACAATCGAGATGCTAAATAAACAAGTCGGTTTGGATAAACCAGTTATCGTACAATATGGGATTTATCTTTCTAATTTGCTTCAAGGAGATTTTGGAATTTCCTTCCAATTTAAAAACCAGCCAGTCGCACATTTGTTAGCTGGAAGAATCGGACCATCCTTGCAATTAGGATTACAGGCAATTATCTTTGGAACAGTCCTAGGAACGATTTTAGGAACGATCTCTGCCATGAAGCAAAATACATGGGCAGATACATCTTCTACACTCGTAGCGATATTAGGTCGTTCCATTCCAAACTTTGTATTTGCTGTTTTATTACAATATATCTTTGCAATCAAATTACAAGTTTTGCCAATCGCAAAATGGGATGGCTTTGTGTACACAATCTTACCAACAATTGCGTTGGCCATGTCACCGCTTGCTGACTCTGCTCGGTTTATCCGTACGGAAATGGTGGAAGTACTGCATAGTGATTATGTGGAATTAGCAAAAGCAAAAGGATTGAGCCGTTGGGAAATCGCCTTTAAACATGGTCTTCGAAATAGTTTGATTCCATTGATGACTTTATTAGGACCGTTAGCTGTAGCATTGATGACCGGATCACTGGTGGTAGAAAATATCTTTGCTATTCCTGGTATCGGGGAACAATTCGTTAAGTCAATTACAACAAATGATTATCCTACGATCATGGCTGTAACGATCCTTTACTCATTTATGCTGATTTTTGTTATTTTGATCGTGGATCTGTTGTACGGTCTAGTTGATCCAAGAATTCGTGTTTCAGAAGGGAGCCGAGGATAAATGGAAATGATACCAAAGCGTTATGAAACAGTCGCAGATATCCCTGCGGATGAGTTTCTTCCATTACAAAAAAATACCGAAGAAGAACGTGAACAGATTACTGCACCTTCTTTGAATTTTATCCAAGATTCATGGCGCCGTTTAAAGAAAAACAAAGCTGCCGTTATTTCAATGGTTTTACTATTGGTCATCATTTTGATCTCTGTGATCACAATCTTTGTTTCTCCTCATGATCCAACTGCCCAAAACGTGGCTTATATCAATTTGCCTCCTCGTATTCCGGGAATCAATATCGATGGATTGAATGGAAAAGCAATGGTCGGTGGTGAACTTGTTGATAAATATGCTCAAGCAAACGTCCCTTCAAACGTAAATTTCTTTTTAGGAACAGATGGTTTGGGACGTGATGTATTAAGCCGCTTATTTATGGGAACGAGAATCTCGTTGCTGATCGCATTTATTGCTGCATTACTAGATGTAACGATTGGTGTAGCTTACGGGTTGGTTTCTGGTTTGTTAGGCGGACGTGTCGATAACGTGATGCAACGTTTTTTGGAAATCTTATCAGGAATTCCAAACCTCGTTGTCATGATTTTGATGTTGGTCGTTTTTGAACCAGGAATTTTTTCAATCGTGGCTGCTATGGCCATCACAAACTGGATACCAATGGCACGTATCGTTCGTGCACAAACAATGAAATTAAAAGATCAAGAATATGTTTTAGCTGGATTGACGTTAGGTGAATCAAGAATGAAAATTGCATTCAAACATATTTTGCCGAATATCTCTAGTGTCATTATTATTCAAATGATGTTTAGTATTCCATCTGCTATTTTCTTCGAAGCCTTTTTAAGCTTTATCGGTTTAGGTCTTACGCCTCCGTCAGCTTCATTAGGAACGATGTTGAGCGAAGGGTACAAGACATTCCTGTATCTGCCTTATCTATTATGGATTCCGGCAGTAACTTTATCGGTTATCATGATTGGCTTTAACTTACTTGCTGATGGATTGCGTGATGCCTTTGATCCTAAAATGAAAGAGTGAAGACGATGACGAAAATTTTAGAAGTGAAAGACTTAGAAATCTCTTTTGATACGTATGCTGGAAAGGTACGAGCGATTCGCGGTGTCAATTTTCATTTGAATAAAGGAGAAACATTGGCGATCGTTGGGGAATCTGGAAGTGGAAAATCAGTGACGACCAGAAGCATCATGCGCTTGCTGTCAAGCAACGCCAATATAGATGCTGGTCAAATCCTCTTTAAAGGTAACGATATCGTTGGAAAATCAGAAAGAGAGATGCAAAAAATCCGTGGTAAAGAAATAGCGATGATTTTCCAAGATCCAATGACCTCTTTAGATCCGACGATGCCCATTGGGAAGCAAGTCGCTGAGTCCCTTAGAAAGCATAATAAAGTTTCAAAAAAAGAGGGACAAAAAGCTGCATTAGAATTGCTTAAATTAGTTGGAATACCCGAAGCTGAGAAACGTATCAACAGTTATCCGCATCAGTTCTCAGGAGGTCAGCGTCAACGGATCGTGATCGCGATTGCACTGGTATGTTATCCGGAAATCCTGATTGCTGATGAACCTACAACAGCGCTTGATGTGACTATTCAAGCACAGATTTTGGAGCTGCTGAAAGAAATTCAGACAAAAATCGATACATCAATTATCTTTATCACTCATGACCTTGGTGTAGTAGCGAATGTCGCTGATCGTGTCGCTGTCATGTATGGAGGAAGAATCGTTGAAGTTGGAACATCGGAAGAAATTTTCTACAACCCGCAACATCCCTATACTTGGGGACTGCTTGGTTCAATGCCGACATTAGATAGTGCGAACGATCGATTGTATGCTATTCCTGGTTCTCCACCGGATTTATTGAACCCGCCAAAAGGAGACGCATTCTATCCAAGAAATGAATTCGCGATGAAAATCGATGCAGAACAAGAACCACCATTTTTTGAACTATCAAAAACACACAAGGCAGCAACTTGGCTACTTGCTCCACAGGCACCCAAAGTGACACCGCCAGAAGAAATCCAACGTCGCTGGGCTATCTTTAAAGAGAAACAAAAACATACTTACGGTCAAGGAGGAATTGCTGATGCCAAATAAACTACTTGAAGTTAAAGGACTGAAACAGTATTTCAATGTAGGAAAAAAGAATGAAGTACATGCTGTAAATGACATCAGCTTTCACATCTATGAAGGAGAAACATTCGGTTTAGTTGGAGAATCTGGAAGCGGAAAATCCACTACTGGCCGTACGATCATTCGTTTGAATGAACCTACTGATGGTGAGATATTATTCGACGGTCAAGATATAACGAAGATCAAAGATAAAAAAGGTTTGACGAAATTCCGGCATGATGTTCAGATGATTTTCCAAGATCCATATGCTTCGTTGAATCCTCGGATGAAAGTCAGAGATATTATCGCCGAAGGAATTGATGTTAATGGACTAGCTAAATCATCTGAAGAGCGTGCAAAAAAAGTCGATGATCTATTGAGAACTGTTGGATTGAATCCAAGTCACGGTACTCGTTATCCTCATGAATTTTCAGGTGGGCAACGCCAGCGTATTGGTATTGCACGAGCATTGGCAGTAAAACCGCGTTTTATCATTTGTGATGAACCAATTTCTGCACTAGATGTGTCGATCCAAGCCCAAGTGGTCAATTTGTTGCAAGATCTCCAAAAAGAACATCAATTGACCTATCTATTTATTGCACATGATTTGTCGATGGTTAAACATATTAGTGACCGAATCGGTGTAATGCATAACGGCTTGTTATTAGAGATGGGAACAAGTGATGAAATCTATAATCACGGTGTCCATCCTTATACAGAAAGTTTGTTATCTGCTATTCCTCTACCAGATCCAGACCATGAGAGAAAACGCAGAAGAATCAAATATCAACCTGAACCAGATGACGGACAAGTACGTCAACTTCGTGAAATCGCACCAGAACATTTTGTCTATGCAACTGAGCAGGAAGTCCCATATTACGCAAAAAAACTAAAACGACAAAAGGAATCTCTTCTGGTTGCTAACTAGGAGGGACATAGATGCTAAAAGCTTTTAAATTCCGTATGTATCCGACAGAAGAACAAAAACAGCAATTGATTCGTACTTTTGGATGTGCTCGATTTACCTATAACCATTTGCTGAAAAAGCGGCAGAAAAGTTGGCAACAAACAGGAGTGGCCGATTTTTCGCTCACACCCGCTACATTAAAAAAAGAATACCCATTCTTAAAAGAAGTAGACAGTCTTGCTTTAGCAAATGCACAGCTTAATTTGGAACGGGCTTTTCGCAATTATTTCAAGGGACGTGCCAGCTTCCCAAAGCTTAAAACGAAAAAAAGTATGTGGCAATCTTATACGACCAACAACCAAACCCGTACGATCTATCTGGAAAATGGCTACTTAAAGTTACCAAAACAAAAAGAACTAATCAAGATAAATCAGCATCGGCCAGTTGAAGGATCGATTCGCTCCGCTACGATTTCTGCTCGATATAATGAAGAATTTTATGTCGCACTACTTTGTGATGTTTCGCCAGTAAAAAAAGAATCTTTAGCTAAATGGATCGGGATCGCCTATCATCCGAAGACATTGATCCAAACATCTCGACCTCTAGAAGTAACTTTACCAAAATTTCACCAAACAGAAGAAAAGCTGCAACATGCACAGCGGAAATTGAATGTGAAAGTCCGCTCCGCTCACCATAGAAAGACAAGGTTAGATCAGGCAAGCAATTATCAGAAACAAAAGAGAAAAGTAATGGATCTTTATCTGAAACAAAAGAACCAGCGAGAAGATTATCTTGAACAATTATCTGGGAAATTGGTCAAACAATATGACTACTTATTTGTAGAATCTTTTCCAAAAGAAGAAGCACATGCTGATTTTTCTATTCATGACTGGCATAAATTAATAACAAAATTGCGTTATAAGTCCCAATGGTATAATAAAAAATTTCTTTTGATCAATACCGACGGAGCAGAAGAAAGCAATTCCGTAAGAAAGAGCCAAGTAGTAGAAGAAATGGGCAGACATTCGCTTATCAAGGGATAAAAAATGAATGAAACTGATAGGAGCGTTAGGGTTCGCCTTGTTAATAAAAAGTCTTAATGACTTTTGTTTCTAGGAATTTTTCTTTTGAAGAAAAGCTCACTAATTATGACAAACCAATAAAACAATAGCAGAAAAAGTTCGTACGAGCTTTTTCTGCTATTGTTAATTTTTTATTCAGAAAGTTTACGAATACATCAAAATTCTGAAACAAAAAACGTAACTCACAAAGAGTTGTTTTTGCGTTTTTTCTTGAATGATTAGGTCTGAATCTTTTGTTCACAACCTTATTCATGGTGCCCCGGCTTGAGCTGATAGATTTTTGAAGGACGGCCGATTCCTACAGGACGTTCACCGATCTCATCGAAATATTGGAGCATAGCTTTCTTAAAATTGGAATGATCGATCGTTTTATAATCGATCCCTAAGAATTTAGCAAATACTTTTCGAGCTTCCGTAATCGTGAAATCTTTACCTAAAACTTGTAGAACTTGCGGCTCGTGTTCCATTTTATTGACTACACGGTTGAATGCTTTCAAGATGATTTGACTATGGTCAAAAGCCAAAGTATCTTTGCCAGAAGACTCTCCAGTGACTAAGTCAAGCGAGATAGCAACTTCTCCGCTAGATAAATGGATCTTGTTACTATGACGTTCTAGTGTGAACCAGCGTACTTCCTTGGCATCATCTCCGGCGATTAGCGGTTCTTCTCCAATAAAGGCTAAGTAGCTGACTGTGACGACCCAGCCTCGCGGATCTCGATTAGGCGTACTGAATGTATGCAGTTGCTCAATATTTTCTTTTGAAATAACCACACCAGTTTCTTCCTTTGTTTCTCTTAAGACGCTTTCTCCAGTTGACTCATCCTTTTGGACAAAGCCACCAGGCAATGCCCATGAATTTCGATAAGGATGCCCTTTTCTTTGGATCAACAAAACTTTCAGCTGATCTTCTTCTTTGTTATAGCACATCAGTACGATATCGACAGTCAAAGAGGGCTTGTCATATTCTGGACGTTCCTGTTTTTGATACCAGTTAAGAAATTCTTCTTCACTAGCTTCATGTTCATAATATAATTTTTCTTCTTCTTTAGAAGCAAAACGGTTCATCTGACCACCTCCATTGACAGTAAAAGTACTTTTTACCTTATTGTAGCAGACTCTGAAAAAAAACCAAGGATTTACTTGAAAAATCTAGGTTATCATTTAAATATGAAAAATAAATGGAAGTATGAGATTGAATAAAAAGAAAAGCAGATAAAACGGCAATACTTTATACCGCTCTTCACGAATGGCAAAGAAGCCACAAATAACGATATATACGTCAATGATAAAACGCAAAATCCAAGCTGCTGTCATAAAACTGTTCAAATGCCCATGGAGGTTAAAATAACCATACATACGAATATAAAAATAGCTGAATATTAAATGTGCTAATGAAAGAAAAGCAATACTAAGTGTAAAAAAAAGATGTTTCTTCTGCATGATTGTTCCAGTCCCTTACTAAGATAGATAGTCTTTATTATACCACGTGTGAGGGGAGAAATAAAAAGCCGTTTTTTAGTAGATATGAAACAAAACAAAAACCCGCATTTATTCAACCTATTCATCCTTTTAAAGGATAGATTGAACGTAGATAGAAGTCGTTTATCCAGTCTTTTTCATTTTGAAAAAAAGCTAACAGCATGCTTTTTTTATGGTATACTAGCAAGGAAACGAATTCGCATCATGCGATAAAGGAGGAAGAGCCCCGTGGCAGAAAAGGAAACTTTTTATATCACTACGCCAATCTATTATCCAAGCGGCAAACTTCATATCGGCAACTCGTATACTACGATTGCATGTGACGCAATTGCTCGTTATAAACGGTTGATGGGCTTTGATGTGTTTTATCTCACTGGAGTGGATGAACATGGTCAAAAAATCGAAACAAAAGCAGAAGAACTAGGTGTAAAACCGCAAGAATATGTAGATAAAATGGCGGCTGATGTCAAGAAATTATGGAAAACGCTTGATATCAGTTATGATAAATTCATTCGAACGACAGATGATTACCATAAAGCAGCTGTTCAAAAAATATTTGATCGTTTATTAGAACAGGGAGATATTTACTTAGGTGAATATGAAGGTTGGTACTCTGTTTCTGACGAAGAATTCTTTACAGAAACACAACTTGCAGAAGTGTACAAAGATGACGAAGGTAATGTGATCGGTGGTAAAGCGCCAAGTGGACACGAAGTAGAATTGGTAAAAGAAGAATCATACTTCTTCCGCATGAGCAAATACGCAGACCGTCTGTTGGAATACTATGAAGAACATCCCGAATTCATCCAGCCAGAATCTCGTAAAAACGAAATGATCAACAACTTTATCAAACCAGGATTAGAAGATCTTGCAGTTTCAAGAACAACCTTTACTTGGGGGGTACCAGTCAAGAGTGATCCGAAACATGTGGTGTATGTATGGATCGATGCATTATCCAATTATATTACTGCACTAGGATATGGCTCCGAAGATGAAAGTCTATTCGAAAAATACTGGCCTGCAGATGTTCAGATGGTCGGTAAAGAAATCGTTCGCTTTCATACGATCTATTGGCCAATCATGCTGATGGCTCTTGATTTGCCTCTACCTAAAAAAGTATTTGGGCATGGCTGGTTATTGATGAAAGACGGAAAAATGTCTAAATCAAAAGGAAATGTCGTTTATCCTGAAATGCTTGTGGAACGTTATGGTTTAGATGCACTCCGTTATTATTTGCTTCGTGCTGTGCCATTTGGGTCAGATGGCGTCTTTACGCCAGAAGATTTTGTTTCCCGTGTCAATTATGATCTGGCAAATGATCTAGGGAACTTATTGAATCGAACGATTGCTATGATCAACAAATATTGTGATGGACTCGTTCCTGACTATGCCTCACTTGTCACTCCATTTGACAGTGAACTGTCTACGACGGCTGCTAACGTTGTCGGACGTTACCATGATGCAATGGAAAAAATGGAATTCAATACAGCGTTGGCTGAAATCTGGGTGCTGATTTCTCGTGCAAATAAATACATTGATGAAACAGAACCATGGGTATTAGCAAAAGACGAAGAAAAGAAAGCTGAATTGAATAGTGTCATGATCCATTTAGCTGAATCTTTGCGTATCGCAGCGATATTACTTCAGCCAATCATGACAGAAACGCCAGAGAAGATCTTCAATCAACTAGGATTGGACTCTGAAACAATGAATCTTGAAGGATTACACTTTGGCGAATTTCCTTCAGGAACAAAAGTAGTTGCAAAAGGTACACCAATCTTCCCACGTTTAGATATGGAAGAAGAAGTTGCTTTTATTCAAGAAAAAATGTCTGAAGGTACTCAAACAAACGAAGATACAGTCAAATGGGATCCAGAAGAAACAGAACTTGTTTCAACGAAAGAAAAACAAATCAAATTTGATGTATTTGAAAAAGTAGAACTAAAAGTAGCAGAAGTCATCAACTGTCAAAAAGTAGAAGGGGCAGATAAGTTGCTGCAATTCCGACTAGATGCTGGAGACAGCCAAGACCGTCAAATCTTGTCAGGAATCGCTGAATTTTATCCTGATCCAAGCGAATTGATCGGGAAAAAAGTCGTCATTGTAGCAAATCTGAAACCACGAAAGATGCGTGGACAAATCAGTCAAGGAATGATCCTTTCTGCAGAAGCACCAGATGGCTCTTTACAAGTGATCGAAGCACCAAAATCCATGCCAAATGGCTCAGAAATCGCATAGAAATTCAAAGGGGGTATGACACTAGTTGTGTCATACCCCCTTTTTCCGAAATTTGAGAAGCAATTTTCGTAAATTCCTTCTTATTACTTGAAGCCAATCATATAATACAGAAACAGAGAACTATCCAAAATAAATCCTAGAAAAAGAAGTACGAGCTTCGCTGATTTTTGTTAATTTAGAATAATACTAATAGGAATCGTAAAAACAGAAAAAAAGCATAATGATAAAGGGTCGGACAGATTTTAATTGATTCATCTGGTACTCTTTTTTATTGTCCTTACATTCATAAAGTTTGAATGCAATGACTTTGTTACATCTATATTTATATCTAACAGTAGCGTTGATGTGTTAATTCTAAGTTCTATCACTTTATGTTCAATTAGTTTGTGCTCTTATATGTGTGATTGAAAATATAGATAAAAAAACAATCATCGGTTTTGACTTCGATGATTGTTTTCTTTATTTTGTAAAAATCCTATCACTTGATTTTATGGTAACCTTTTATTTTTGTCTTCAAACGGCTTGGTAAGAGAGCAGTAAGCAGTGCAAATGGGATCGAAAAGACATACCAGAAAATCGTACGTCCGATACCATAATGTTGATAGAGCTTTGTCAACATCACGTGTAACAAGATCAACCCTAAAAGCAAGGAGCCAGCTATAAACCAATGATTATCCCAATGCATGACTTCACTAAGTGCCATCACTCCAAAAGGATAGAAATAAAAATAGATCCCGACTAAGGTCATCCGCCAGTTCTTTGTAAATGTTCCGATATTCAATAAAAAGAAAATCGCTGAAAGCAAAATACCGATAGGCGGAAAAAGCCCAACCAAAAAGGAATACAACATCCCCCACAAGATCATCACAGGACCTTTGATCAATGCAACGATTGCGATGAACAAAGTCAGCAATATTAGTTTTTGTGATAACGTTGCAACAGTCATTAATCCAAATAAAATTAATGTGAACCAATGCCAACGGGACTGCTGTTGTTCTTTACGGGAAAAATCGACCCGGTTGGATAAATAATCTGCTAATTTCGGATAAGAACGCTTAAAATCCATAAACTGTTCCTCCTTCGTGGAAAAGGTAGGTTTAGTATACGAAAAATAAAAAAGAAATACATCCGTCTTAAGAGGGAGTTTTTCACTGAAAGTGGAGAAAAAAGAATGGTAAATTAAAATATTCTCAGTTATACTGAAAATTATACCAAATTTCAAAGAAGAAAGAGGATGGGAATGAAAGGCAAACTAAAACGAGAAATCAATCTGTTTGGCGCATTAGCTACCGTTATGGGAACCGTGATCGGTGCAGGCGTCTTCTTCAAAACTGCTGCTGTTACTGCTAGTACTCAGTCTACAAGTTTGACATTGCTAGCTTGGCTTTTGGGTGGTTTCTTAACGATCTGTGCTGGATTGACAGTGGCTGAATTAGCTACAGCAATCCCGGAAACTGGTGGAGCTGTAAAATATATTGAAGCTGCGTATGGAAAATTGCCCAGCTTTTTATTAGGATGGGCGCAAAGCTTGATTTACTTTCCTGCTAATATTGCTGCATTATCGATTATCTTTGCGACACAATTGACGAACTTATTACAATTATCTACCGATTATCTTTTGTTGATTGCAGTGATCACCGCTGTTTCTGTGACAGGGTTGAATTTGTTAGGGACAAAAGTCGGTGCTTCTGTACAATCAGTGACGTTGATTATTAAATTAATACCAATTGCTGTGATTGTCATATGGGGATTATTGACCCCAGGACAAGGAACTGTCCAGTTATTTCCAATCGAAGCTGGAAAAGATGTTACTTTTGTCGAAGGATTGAGCAGTGCGTTGTTAGCAACGTTATTTGCTTATGACGGCTGGTTAGGTGTCGGTGCAATGGCAGGGGAAATGAAACGGCCGGAAAAAGATTTGCCTAAAGCAATTATTCTTGGTTTGAGTTTTGTAACAGTCGTTTATCTATTGATCAATTTTGTTTTTTTGAAAACTTTGCCGATTGATCATCTTGCCGGTAATTTGAATGCAGCTTCTGAAGCATCAGACGTCATTTTTGGGGGAATCGGTGGAAAGCTGGTCACTATTGGGATCTTGATCTCGGTATACGGTGCATTGAACGGTTATACACTAACTGGGATCCGCGTGCCTTATGCGATGGCTTTAGAAGACGAGCTACCTTTCAGTAAACAGCTGACAAAGCTTTCAAAGAAGTTTACGGTTCCTTATGTTCCTGCGATTTTCCAGTTAGCAGTAGCTTGTATTATGATGAGCCTTGGTTCTTTCGACTTTTTAACAGACATGTTGATTTTTGTGATGTGGCTATTCAGTTTACTGATTTTTATCGGTGTCTTTATTTTAAGAAAAAAAGCGCCGGAATTGCCACGTCCATATAAAGTACCACTTTATCCAATCGTTCCGATTATTGCGATTCTCGGCGCTATTTTCATTTTAGGTATGACGATGATGACGCAAACTAAATTAGCATTGATCGGTATAGGTGTTACCTTGATAGGTATCCCAGTCTATTATCAAAAAAAGAAAAAACGCTCAGAAGAGTAAAATATTTCAACAACAGACAGAAAAAGTACGAACTAGGTCCTCTAGATCTTCGTGCTTTTTCTATTTCAATAAAACAAGTTCTTCTATTTTGATTTTTGCTACTTCTGCAAGTAGTGCTTATGTGCTAAAGTAAGAATGAAAAGGAGAGATAAACATGATATTTGATTCTCATACCCATTTAAATGCTGAACAGTTCAATGAAGATATTCCAGAAACGATTCAGCGAGCACAAGAAATGGGGGTAACGAAAATGGCGGTCGTGGGCTTCGATACGCCAACGATTGAAAAGTCTTTGCAATTAAGCCATGACTATCCAAATATATACAGTATTATCGGCTGGCATCCGACAGAGGCTGGCAGTTATACGAAAGAAATCGAAAATAAATTACAAGAACAATTGACTTTACCAAAGGTTGTAGCATTAGGGGAAATTGGCTTGGATTATCATTGGATGGAAGACCCGAAAGAAGTCCAAGATAAAGTATTTCGCAGACAGATTGCTATCGCAAAAGAAATGAACCTACCAATCAGTATTCATACTAGAGAAGCACTTGAAGACACGTATCAAATCTTAAAAGAAGAAGATGTTCGAGATATCGGTGGAATCATGCATAGTTTCAGTGGTGATTATGAATGGGCAAAACGGTTTCTTGACTTAGGGATGCATATTTCATTTAGCGGTGTCGTCACTTTCAAAAAAGCATTAGACGTCCAAGAGGCTGCAGCAAATGTACCAATCGAACGATTACTTGTGGAAACAGATGCCCCTTATCTGGCACCAGTTCCTTTTAGAGGAAAGCGAAATGAACCAGGCTATACTCGTTATACAGTAGAAAAGATTGCTGAACTTCGGAATCTTCCGACAGAAGAAGTGGCTGCCCAAACATGGACAAATGCGCACCGATTATTTGGTCTAAGCGAACATGGATAAGATGAAGATCCAAGAGATTATAGTCGTTGAAGGAAAAGACGATACAAGAAGGCTGCGGGAAGTAGTTGATGCAGATACGATAGAAACAATAGGGTCTGCAATCAATGAAGAGATCCTGATGCAAATTGAACATGCCCAAGAGACTCGTGGAGTGATCGTTTTTACCGATCCTGATTTTTCAGGAGAAAAAATAAGAAAAATCATTATGGAAGCTGTTCCTCAGGCAAAACATGCTTTTTTGCCGCGCACACAAGCTAAACCAAAGAAAAAGGGAAGCCTTGGTGTCGAGCATGCAAGTGATGCTGCTATTTTAGAAGCATTGAAAAAGGTCGTGACGCCAGACATTTACCAAACGGCTGTTTCTGAAATCACTAGACAAGACCTTTTAGACTATGGTTTAATAGCTGGGGCACAAGCAAAAGAAAAACGAGAAAAACTAGGTGACGAGTTGCGCATCGGTTACACGAACGGCAAACAATTGGAAAAACGTTTGAAGATGTTTCGTATTACGCCGAAAGAACTCGCCCAAGCAATGAAAATAGTGGAGGAACAACATGAGTGAATATCGTGAAATTGCGACACCCTCTAGAACAAAAGAGATTTTATTGAAACATGGTTTTTCATTTAAAAAAAGTTTAGGACAAAATTTTCTGACTGAACCAAATATTTTAAGGAAAATCGTAGAAACTGCGCAAATAGATGAACATACGAACGTGATCGAAGTTGGACCAGGAATCGGTGCATTGACGGAACAATTAGCCAAGCATGCAAAACAAGTCGTAGCATTTGAGATCGATGATCGTTTGATCCCTGTATTGGCTGATACGATGCAACCCTATGACAATGTGACTATTGTACATCAAGATATTTTAAAGACCGATTTGTCAACAGCTGTTAGAGAAACATTTCATGAGGAGCTTCCGTTAAAAGTCGTAGCGAATTTACCTTACTATATTACGACACCGATCATGATGCATTTTCTTGAATCAGATTTGGTTGTGGATGAACTAGTCGTCATGATGCAAAAAGAAGTAGCTGATCGTATCTCTGCTGAACCAGGAACGAAAGCTTATGGTTCATTATCGATTGCTGTTCAATATTATATGGAAGCCAGTTTAGCATTCATCGTACCAAAAACAGTATTTGTCCCTCAGCCAAATGTAGATTCAGCGATTTTGAAACTGACAAGAAGAGATATACCGGCAGTCGAAGTGACAGACGAAAAAGCATTTTTCCGATTGACAAAAGCGGCATTTCAACAAAGAAGAAAAACGCTTTGGAATAACTTGCAGCATTCGTATGGCAAAGATGACCAGACAAAAGCATGGTTAGCAAAAAGCTTGGAAACAGCTGGAATCGATCCAAAACGTCGTGGGGAGACTTTGTCATTACAAGAATTCGCCGCATTAAGCAATGCGATGTCAGAAGATATGCAGTAAAAAAAGAGGTTGTGACAGAAGTGATCAGCTTCAAGAAATAAGAAGAAATTTACGAAAATTGCTTCTCAAATTTTTGTAAAATTTCGGCTTATTTTTCGAAGAAGCTACTTCTGGAACACTGTGAATCAGAGGTTATGAAAAAGCTGTCCTGCATCAAGTAATAAGAACAACCAAACAAAAATAGTTCCTCATATTTTGCCGTTTTTTGAGCTAATACCGAGGGTCAGCTGATTGAACACCGTTTAAGAAAGAGGTTGTGGGCCTGCCGTTTAACTCTAAGTCACAAGGAACAATTTCAAAAAACAGCTTCTCATGTTTTTGAGTTAGTTGGTCTTATTACTTGATGCAAGCTCTTGACCACTATTATGCCGAACAAGGAGACGTGACACAAATGTTGTCGCGTCTCCTATTTTTGTCTCTTGATCAAAAATTCTTATACCTGATACGCATACTCATCTTACGCGGATTTAGAGAAGAATATGTGTCTTGACAGTTATTGGCAAGTGAGTTATACTAAGTCGACATTTATGTGTCAAGACATATCAAGGGAGAGAGAAAATGAGAAAAAATTCAGTTCGAAAACTAACGATTTCTGCTTTATTGATTGGGATGGGGGTCATTATCCCAATGGTCATGCCTAAAATCATGATTCCACCAGCTTCCTTTACTTTGGCGTCTCATGTGCCATTATTTATTGCGATGTTTTTTACACCAGGAGTTGCAGTGGCTGTTGCGCTAGGTACGACATTTGGTTTCTTTTTAACAACGCCGGTTATCATCGCATTGCGAGCATTGTCACATCTTGTGTTTGCGTTGATTGGGGCTTGGTACTTGCAAAAGCATCCGAGTATCGTTTTAAAAAATGGACAGTTTACTTTTGCTAATTGGCGTTTCCAAGGGTTCAATTTTGTGATCGGTGTGATTCATTCTTTAGCAGAAATGCTAGTAGTCAGCATCTTTTACTTTATTGGTAATATGCCTGAAACATATTATTCTCAAGGATATTTTTATACAGTATTCATCTTGATGGGGATTGGTGGGCTCATCCACAGTTTAGTTGATTATAATATTGCTTATTTTATAGCAGGAACACTCAGCAAATATTTTGATATCCCCGTATTTACGGCAGCAAAAAAAGAAAATCGGAAAGAGTCGATTCAAGGGTACGCGAAGAAAACGACATATTAGACATGATCTCTCAAAAAAAACTCTCATCTAGTAATGGATAATAAATCCTCTAAGATGAGAGTTTTTTGTCCTAAAAAGAGCTGCACCAACATCTTCTGGCACAGCTCTAACAGGGGGCAATTTATGGAAGTTTGATGACTTGTTCTGTTTCTTTATCAAAGAAGTGGCCCTTGCTGATGTTGAAAGCAAGGTCGACTATTTCGCCTGGTTTATGGAAATCTCTTGCATCTACTTTTGAGATGAACTCAGTAGAACCAGTTTTTGTGTAAAGCATCGTTTCAGCTCCAAGTAATTCGGAAACGACAACTTCTGATTTGACTACGGCTTCAGGTGAAGCTTCAAGGGCTACTTGTTCACTGTGGATGTCTTCTGGACGAATACCGAAGATAACTTCTTTTCCTTCATAACTTTTTTCAACTAATACTTTGTTTTTCCCTTCAGGAATACGAAGCTTAAGCCCATGTCCATCTGTGATAACACCATTTTTCAATGTCACATTAAAGAAATTCATGGCAGGAGATCCAATAAAGCCGGCAACGAACATATTGACGGGTGTATCATAAACTTCTTTCGGTGTACCGATTTGTTGGATAAATCCGTCTTTCATGATAACGATTCGGTCAGCCATAGTCATTGCTTCTGTCTGATCGTGAGTAACATAGATGGTCGTTGTTTCAAGACGCTGGTGAAGTTTGGCAATCTCAGCACGCATGGCTACACGTAATTTAGCATCTAAATTTGATAATGGCTCATCCATTAAGAAGACTTTTGCATCCCGAACGATTGCCCGTCCCAATGCCACACGTTGGCGTTGTCCACCAGATAAAGCAGCTGGTTTTCGTTTCAAGTATTCTGTCAGACCTAAGATCTCTGCTGCATTGTCCACACGTTTTTTGATGTCTGCTTTATCATATTTACGTAATTTCAAGCCAAAAGCCATATTATCAAAAACAGTCATATGAGGATACAATGCGTAGTTTTGGAAAACCATGGCAATATCACGGTCTTTAGGTGCCACGTCATTCATGACTTTTCCGCCGATATTTAGTTCTCCTTCAGAGATATCTTCCAGTCCCGCGATCATTCGCAAAGTAGTTGACTTTCCACAACCGGAAGGACCAACAAAAACGATAAATTCACGGTCTTTGATTGATAGATTAAAATCAGTTACAGAATAATTTTCTGCATTGTCATATTTTTTATATACGTTTTTCAGAGCCATTTCTACCATAATACGTTCCACACTTTCTTTTTTAGTTTTATTAACTATTTAAAGTATAAATGAAAGCGTTAACTAACTTCAATGTCATGTTGAACAAGAATTTTTTCTTTTTTTTGTCAATGTGCTAGTTTTAAGCTTTAATAAATATCCATAAGAAATAAAAACTGATACACTGGAGTAAATAAGTATGTTAACAATATCAAAAGGAGTGTCTCTTATGAAAATCGCTTTGATCGCTCATGACCGAAAAAAACCTATGATGGTGAAATTAGCAACAGCGTATAAAACAATATTGGAAAAACATGAACTTTTTGCTACCGGGACGACTGGGCAGAGGATCACGGAAGCAACCGGCTTGCCGATCCATCGGTTTAAATCCGGACCGTTAGGCGGGGATCAGCAAATTGGAGCCATGATTTCGGAGGATCAGTTAGATTTGGTGATTTTTCTTCGAGACCCGCTGGCTGCACAGCCCCATGAACCAGATGTAACAGCACTTATCCGTTTATCTGATGTCTATGAGATTCCGTTAGCTACGAATATCGGAACAGCTGAGGTGCTACTAAGAGGACTGGAAGCCGGCTTCCTAGATTTTCGAAGAATCGTCCATGAAATAGACAAGCGTCCACTTTCATTTTGATGGATAAGCGTATGGAAAAATAACGTTTAATGTTCGCCTATATGTAGCTATAAAAGCTAAACAAACTGATAATATGCGATATAATACGAACGTATTGGATAATATAAACAATAATATTAGTTTTTCGTATTTGCAGTAAATGTGAAAATATGCTATAGTTTCTGTGGGAAAAGATCCCAAAAATAATACAGAGTAGAAAATAAAGCGTTAAGTGCTAAGAGGATGGGATGTTGCCTCTTGGACGAAGGACGTAATGTTCGCGGTTTTATTTTCGCATTCGCTGCATGATACGATGTAGCAGCTCTTAAAGGAGATGCTAAAAATGAAGAAACACCGGTTAGACGCACGTATGATTGCTATTATGGGCTTATTGATTGCATTGATGGTCACTTTGTCCCGACTGGTAGCAATCGAGACCCCATTTATTAAAATCAGTGTCACATTTATTCCACAAGTGATCATGGGCATTCTTTTTGGTCCTTTTTGGTCAGGGATAGGCGCAGTTTTAGCTGATTTAGTAGGAATGGCCCTCTTCTCGAAATCTGCATTCTTTATTGGATTTACATTGAATGCATTTATTGAAGGAGCAATCTACGGATTCTTTTTCTATCGAAAAGAGATCACTTGGAAAAATGCCATTCTGGCTACGCTTAGTGTCACGCTGATCATCAACTTATTTTTGACACCATTATGGCTTGCGTTGATGTACCATGTGCCATTGTTCAGCTGGGTCGTTTGGGCGCCCCGCCTGTTAAAAACAGTAATATGGTTACCGATTCAATCAATTGCCATTTATTACGTAGGACGTAGTATTCCTTACAAAAAAATTTTAAGAAGTTTAGCGATCCACGCTAAATAAAAAACAAGCAGTCTTCCCATCCCAGAAGACTGCTTGTTTTTATTGTGCTGTGAATTGTGCTTGATAGAGCCGTCGGTAATAACCATCTTTTTGAAGCAGCTCATCATGGGTGCCCATTTCGACAATAGCTCCCTGATCCATCACTAATATCTGGTCCGCATTTTTGATTGTGGACAGGCGATGGGCAATCACAAAACTGGTTTTTCCTTCCATCATTGCTAAGAAGGCTTGTTGGATTTTTTTCTCTGTCAATGTATCGACTGAGCTGGTAGCTTCATCTAAGATCAACATAGGGGGATTACTGATCATCGTTCGAGCAATCGTCAACAGTTGGCGTTGTCCATCTGATATCTTTAACCCTTGACCGCCAATCTTAGTATCTAATTTTTCCGGCAAACGTTCTACAAATTCATACATGTAAGAGGCTTTTAGGGCATCATTGATTTCTGCGTCACTTGCTTCCGGATTTCCAAAACGAAGATTTTCTCGCAATGTACTGTCAAATAGCCAAGTATCTTGTAACACCATTCCAAAACTTTTACGTAATGTATCACGTTGGATAGAGCGGATGTCATGGTCATCGACTGTAATTGTTCCTTTTGTTGTGTCATAAAAACGCATCAGCAAATTAACAAGTGTGGATTTTCCGGCCCCTGTTTTTCCTACTATAGCAATGGTTTGACCTGGATAAGCAGTAAAATTGAAATCTTCGATCAAACGCTGTTTGGGGTCATAAGAAAAAGAAACATGATCAAAAGAGACTTTTCCTTTGATATTTTTGGGTTCCAAGGCATAGGCATCTGGCAAATCAGGCTTTTCTTCTGGCTGATCGATCAAATCAAATGCTCGTTCTAGACCAGAAAAAGCGGTTTGCAGTTGTGTCGTGATTCCAGAAAGTTCGATAAATGGTTTAGAAAACTGACTTGAGTAGATCGTAAAGCTGGAAATCACACCAACAGTGATTGACGAACCACTCTTCAATGCCAATAGGCCGCCAACTAAACCAATCGATAAATAAGCAAGGTGATCTACAAAACGAGAAGACGGGTTTGTCAAGGAAGAAGAAAATTGTGCCCGTTGTCCTTTTTCATAAAGATCAGCATTTAGCAGTTCAAATTGCTGTTGACTAGCTTCTTCTTGCTGAAAAGCTTTCACGATTTTCTGGTTACCGATTCGTTCGGTCACAAAGCCCGAGATATCCCCAATAATCCTTTGCTGTCTATCGAAATTTGTTTGTGAAGCACGAGCAACGATCCAACTCACAAGGAAAATAATTGGTGTAGAACAAAGAACGACCAATGTCAGAAGTGGACTTAGACGCATCATAAAAATAAACGAAAGAATGATGATTGCCACTCCAGAAAATAATTGATTGAAGGCCGCAGAAATTGCAATGGAAATATTGTCCATATCATTTGTAAATCGACTGACGATATTTCCGTGTGAGTTTTGATCATAATAACGAAGTGGCAATCGATTCAGATGAGCAAATGCATCTTTTCTTAATTTTGCAACGGATAAGTAAGCTAACCGATTGCTTAACACTTGGATGAGCCATTGACTGACTACGTTGATTAAAACGATACCACCGAATAGAATAAGTAAATGGAACAATCGATTGAAGCGGACCTGTCCTTCTCCAATCATTTGATCGATACTTTGACCAATTTGTAACGTCATCACAACTGTTGCAATCCCATTGATGATTCCTAGTATCACAGCTAGCCAAATGTCTTTTGCATAGGCAGTAAGGTAAGGAATGAATCGGCGGAGCGTCTGCAAGGATAATTTTTTTACTTTCATAACTATTCTTCCTCCTGTGATGCGACGATTTCCTGATATTCTGCTGATTGAGCAAGTAATTCTTCATGGGTACCCTGAGCAGCAATCTTACCTTGATCCATCACTAAGATATGATGTGCTTCTTGAATAGAGCGGACACGTTGGGAGATAATAATCACTGTACTGCCAAGATAAGTCTGTAGCGCCTTACGCAAATCCAAGTCTGTTTGATAATCCAACGCACTTAAAGAGTCATCTAAAATCAGTAATGCTGGCTTGGCAATCAAAGCTCTTGCAATCGTCAGTCGCTGTTTTTGTCCGCCAGAGAAATTTTTCCCATTTTCCATGACTTTTGTATCTAAACCATTTGGAAGCTGACGGACAAATTCTTCTGCCTGAGCGATTTTCAGAGCTTCCCAACATTCTTTTTCTGTGGCGTCTTTCTTACCCCATTGAAGGTTTTCACGAATAGTCCCGGTAAATAGTACAGAAGTTTGGGGAACAAGAGCAATTTGCTGACGGAGATGATCCAGCTGCCAAGAACGAACATCCATTCCGTCCATTATAACTGTACCGGAACTGACATCATAGAAACGGGGAATCAATTGTGTCAAAGTCGTTTTCCCGCTTCCGGTTGGACCAATGATTCCAAGGACTGTATTTCGCTTCAGCTGAAATGTAATATTTTGGAGAGAAAGACCAGAATCAGGAGTATAACGGAAGTCAACATGGTCAAAAGCGATAATTGCTTCAGAAGAAAAATCGGGAGTAGTACTGACCTCAGCTTCAAGAATCGAATTTTCTGTGTCTAGCACCTCTTTCACCCGATTTCCTGAAGCTTCGGCACGTGTGAAGATCACGACGAGGTTTGAAACAACGATCAGTGCCAAAAGCATTTGATTCATATAATTGATCAAAGCAAGAACTTGTCCTTGTTGCAAGCTACCAATATTTACTTTGATCCCGCCAACTGTCAGCAAACAGATGATCCCGACATTCATGATCAAGGTTGTAGCAGGTGATAATAGGGCAGAGATATTGGAAACACGTAAATAATTGTTCGCTAGATCATTTGTGCTTTTATCGAACTTCTCTGTTTCTTTTTTTGTCTGCGCAAATGCGCGGATGACACGAACACCGCTAAGATTCTGACTAACATGTTCATTGAGCTGATCTAGTTTTTCTTGCACTTTTTGGTAGAGAGGAACGGTTTTTTTGATGATAAAAAATAAAATGATTGAGAAAATAGGCAATAATGCTAAGAAAAACAGACCTACTTCCCAGTCGATCACAAAAGCCATGACCACTGACCCGATACTTAAAAACGGTGCTCTGATCAATAAACGAATGACCATTGCTAAAGCTAGCTGAAGCTGATTGATGTCGTTTGTCATTCGGGTGATCAAGGTATCTGTTCCAAAATGATTCAACTCGTTGTGAGAGAAAGTATTGATTTTTTTGATTAGCTGATTACGTAACTCTGTACCAAATCCTTGTGAAGCTACTGAAGCATAGTATTGGCAAATGATAGCACAAATCAGACCAATCACAGACATAGCGACCATCCATAAGCCCATTTCAATGATTTTTCCTCGGTCATTCATTTTTAGTCCATTATCGATCAAGGAAGCCATCATTAAAGGCAGGACAAGTTCGAAGACAGCTTCAAGAAATTTGAAGAACGGGCCCAAAATGATTTGCTTACGATAGTCTTTTGCATAACGTAATAACTGAATCATATGATTCCTCCTATTATTTATTTGTCCACAATTGAAAAAACAAGTACTACCACATTGTAGCTTAGGAAATTTAGAATGAAAAGAGAACAAGCCTTTTCATAAATGAAAGTTTTATTATGAAGAAGCTTTAGAAAGTGAATAGACTATTTTTTTTAAAAAAAGAAAATGAGAAAACATGCCAGTCTCTTCATTCATAGGAACGTCTATTTTACTTAATTTTTCTATAAATGAATTCTGCATAAAAAATATATCAAGTAAATGTTTATAGACGAAACTCTATTTACTTCTTTTTTAATTTGTTCTTGCAATCTTTTTTGCTACGTAATTTTTGTAAAAAAGTGGGTTGAGAGAAATCTAATTGATTTTCAAAGAAGGAGTATGAAAATGAGAAAAATATTTATTCGTTTATTGTGGGTACTATCTTAGAGGAATAAATAATAGTGGAGAAAACTATGGTTTGGCGCAGATTCTATCAGGTTTGATGGAACGAAGACAACCTCCCGACATCAAGTCAAAAGCTACTTGAGATTTTGATCTGAAAATAAAAAAAGAAAACAAGGTAGGAACATCAATGTTTCTACCTTGTTTTCGTAATCAATGGGAAAAAACTAAGAGTGGTGTACGTAATCAATAAAAAGGATGGTGACAACAGTACCTCTTTACTCTCTGAAAGCATCATAACTCGTTTTTCCTCATTATGCCAATAAATTGTTGTTATACCACATATAAGGATTTGTAATAGCTAAAAACAGACAGGAAAGTTGAAATCTGTGAATCTTATTTTGTATGGAAGGATTTATAGAACGCAAAAATCAAGATAAAGATGAATAAAAATCCTGTTTCGGCTATATATTGCGTATCTACGCCAATAAAACGAGTTTGTTCTGTCATAGCCATATAAAGCAAAGGCAAAAATACAACTACAGCGAGATAAGATCCGATGATTTCTCGAAAAGTTTTCCAGGAAGTATGTTTCCTGTTTTTATATTTATTCGATTTCATTGAATAGTCATAGCCTCCTTATTCTTTCATATGTTGAAATTCCAGTATAAAAACTGGAAGGAACTGTACGTTTTTTAGAATAAAAATTATAAGGGATAAGTAGGCTGCTGTCTATAATAAGATATATTTTTCAATTCTTTATTAAAGATTTTATTGACAAAATGAATCCGTTTTCTATGATGGAGGAGGGGTGAATAAGTTGTTGAAGAAGGAAATTTTATGTTACTTAGAGAACCAGACAGCCTTTTTCGATTTAGAACATATGAACGAGGTCTTTACAGCACAAAGGTTAGCTGATCATTTTGGGGTAAAAAGAAACACAGTCAGTCATTATTTGAACCAGTTAAATGATGAGCAACTACTAGTCAAAATCAATTCTCGACCAGTGATTTATTTCCACAAAGAAGCTTTTGAAAAACAATTTTTTAAGTTACGCACGAATTTTTATTTTTCTATCGATGATCTCAAAGAGGAACAGCCTTTTTTCGCGCAACCAAAAGACTTATTCTCTTTTATGATCGGATACGACGCCAGTTTGAAAGAAAGTATCGAACAAATCAAAACAGCTCTTTACTATCCAGATGGCGGATTACCACTTTTGATTACAGGCGAAAGTGGCACAGGTAAAAGTTATTTAGTTAATTTGGTCTATCAGTATTGTCTGCTTCATGATCTGCTAGAAGATTCTGCACCATTCATCACTTTTAATTGTGCACAATATGCAGATAATCCTGAACTTTTGACTAGCAATTTGTTTGGACATGTTAAGGGAGCGTACACTGGTGCAGAAGAAAATAAAAAAGGGGCTTTTGAAGCAGCAGATGGTGGGATCTTGTTTTTAGACGAGGTACATCGCTTAACACCAGAAGGTCAGGAAAAACTGTTCACCTATCTTGATCAAGGTGTGATTTATCGTATGGGAGAACCTAATTTGTCACGCCGGATCAAAACACGTCTCTTTTTTGCTACGACTGAAGAGATTACTAGTCATTTCTTAACAACTTTCATTCGAAGAATACCTATCCGAATCGAACTACCTGCACTTAATCAGCGTAGTCGTAATGAACGGCTAGAACTGATTTACTCTTTTTTTCTCGAAGAACAAAGAAAAATGGGGAGCCCTTTGTCAGTCAGTGGACCAGCTTTGTCACTTTTAACAAGTCAGAAATTATCCGGAAACATAGGAGAGCTGAAAAATATCGTCAAAGTTTCAGCAGCAAAAGCATATGCTGAACAGCGTGAACAGCCTGAAATCCATGTCACGATCCATCATTTGCAAAAAGAGCTACTTGCGCAGCCTATTACTAAAAATACAGCACAGCAAGGAATCTATATTACGCAAGACCAGACCTTAGAGCAATTAATGGAGAAGCAACAGCCCGAACAGCAGCGAATCGTTAAAAGTTTTGAGCAAATCCTACTTGATTTCAAGAAAAATAACTGTCTGCTATATTCTTGCGAAGGAAAATTAAAGCAAGAAGTGATTCAATTATTTGATTTTTTGCTGTTTGAGACCAGTAGACAAGAAAAACACGAGCTGCTGGTTTATTGGACACAATCTATCCGAGAGACCTTTCGACAAATGGAAACTGCCTATCAAATCAAATTCGATGGAAACAGTGTCTATGCCTTGAGTTACTATCTCTATCAGCGAAGCACTATCAAATGGTTACCGGAAGAACATGATATTATCCAACTAATCAAAGAATTAGAACAACAAGTTTCTCAGTCTTATCCATCTAGTTATCACTATGTCCAACGAATTCTGGAATTAAGTAAGATCAAATTAGATATTGAAGACACAAGTATGGATCGGATTTTACTGACGATCTATCTAAAAAAAGCGAAATGGTCAAAAGAAAAACGACTGCCAAAAGCGATGATTGCTGCTCACGGTTATGCAACTGCTAGCAGTATGGCAAATGTAGTAAATCGTTTATTACAAGAGGATCTATTTGAATCATTTGATATGCCACTAGATGTCACACCACAGCAGATTGCTTCAGAAATCCTTGATTATTGCGAAAACAGCGATGTTTCAAATGGATTGATCATATTAGTAGACATGGGATCTCTGAAAGAAATCCATCAGTTTTTTAAAAAACAGTTATCCGTACCGCTTTTGATTTTGAATAATGTAACGACACCTTTAGCAATCACAGTAGGGGAATGCCTGCAAAAAAATGTATTATTAGAAGAGATAGCAGAAGAGACTGTTCGACAGATCCAGCCAGAATGGCGACTGCTCTATCCAGAGGAAAACAAACCCAAAGCACTCATTACTACTTGCTTCACTGGAATCGGTACGGCGGTCCACTTAAGTGAACTGCTAGAAAAAAGCTTACCTACGGCTTGTCAGTTGAAAATCATCCCATATGAATATCAGCAATTAAAAGATAAGAAAAACAGTGACCCATTATTTTCCATATACGAAGTCGTAGGAATGATTGGCACCACAGATCCTGATATCACCAATATTGACTATCTTTCATTAGAAGACCTCATCTCGGGGGAAAAGATGTCTGTACTAGCTGAATGGTTGGACACTACTATGAATGCTTCAGAGAAGGAAATATTCAATCAGCGCATCATTCGTAATTTTTCATTGGAAAAAGTACTGGATTCCGTGACTATTCTAGATACAGAGAAGGTGATGGGAGAAATCGATCATTTTATGAGAGAATTAGAGGTGCAGTTGAATCGAAGCATCAGCAATCCCAAAAAATTAGCGTTGTATGTCCATGTGAGCTGTCTCATTGAACGATTGATCCGACAAATGCCAATCGAAACCTATCAAGGATTAGAGAAATGGAAGCAGTGTCAAAAAGAAGGGTTATCTGCTATTAAATCTGCGTTTAGTGTCATTGAAGAGCATTATAGTGTCATGATCCCCAATTCTGAGATTGCCTATATCTATGATATTTTGAGTGAAGATACAGAGTTTCTCTCGATAGAAGAAGAATTTTGAACATAAGCAAGTTGTTGCCACTAATTTTGGCATGCAACTTGCTTTTTTAGTATGTGTAAGTGAAAAGAGGAGATGAAAAAGTGGATAGAGAAATTATTTTAGCTTCCCATGGAAAATTTGCTTCAGGGATATTAGATTCATTAGAGCTGATCTATGGGAAAAATCATTCTATTACTGTATTGGATTGCTATATTGATGAGAATTTTGATTTAGCGGAAACAGTAAGCCAGCTTTTTATGAGGTACAAAGATAAAGAAATCATTGTTCTGACGGATCTTTTTGGCGGAAGTGTCAACAACGAATTCTTACAATATATCAATCGGGATCATGTCTATCTCGTTGCCGGATTGAATTTGCCACTATTGATTGAGCTAGTATCTCGGTTGGACGCTGAAGTAGAGACAACTGTTTTGATCCAGCAGGTGCTAACTGATTCAAAAAAAATGATCCAGTTTTGTAACGAGCGGCTCAATCAGAAAATAGAAGAAGACGAATTTTAGGAGGAAGAAAAATGATTGTATTGACAAGAGTCGACCATCGGTTATTACACGGACAAGTAGCTTTTTCATGGACACAAACAATAGGCGCAGACTGTATTTTGATTGCTAATGATGATGTACCTACGAATGAGATACGAAAGACAACGATCAAATTAGCCAAGCCACAAGGAGTCAAACTAGTGATCAAATCAATTGATGACTCGATTGCCGCGTTGAAAAGCGGGGTGACAGATAAATATAAGTTATTCATCGTAGTGGAATCGATCGAGGATGCATATAAGCTGGCAGAAGCGTATCCAGAAATCAAAACCATCAACTTAGGAGGGATCAAGGCAAAACCTGGTACTCGCAGCATCGGAAAAGCGGTAAATATTTTACCAGAAGAGGAGGAACGCTTGAAACGATTAATTGACAAACAAATAGAAGTAGAAATCCGTCAAGTACCAGCAGATAAAAAAGTGGATGTAAGAGAAGTTTTGTAAGAAAGGAAGAATCTCAATGATTGTACAAGCAGTCTTATTAGGAATTGTTGCATTTGTCGCACAATCAGAATATGCACTAGGGACATCGTTGCTTTCTCGTCCGATTGTGACGGGGCTGTTTACAGGAATCGTGTTAGGTGATGTAAAAACTGGGATCATTATGGGCGCAACTTTAGAGTTAGCATTTATCGGATCGTTCTCAGTAGGTGCTTCGATTCCACCTGATGTTGTGACCGGTGGGATTTTAGGGACGGCTTTTGCTATTACAGCTGGAGCCGGTACAGAAACCGCGCTTTTACTAGGTTTGCCGATTGCTACGTTGACATTGATATTGAAAAATATTTACTTAGGGCTTTTGATTCCAATTATGAACCATAAAGCAGACAATTATGCAGAAGAAGGAAATTATAAAGGAGTCGAGCATATGCACTTGCTTGCCGGTATCGGTCTTTCCTTGATGCTTGGTGTTGTGGTAATGGTTTCTTATATGGTGGGAAGCAATACGATCGGAAATCTATTAAATATGATTCCTGACTTCGTTCAAAAGGGGTTGTCAGTAGCTACAGGGTTGATTCCAGCTCTTGGTTTTGCGATGCTTGCTCGTTTGCTGATCAACAAACAAGTTGCACCATATTTTTTCTTAGGTTTTGCTATAGCTTCTTACTTAGAGATTCCTGTGACCGGAGTAGCTATTTTTGGTGCGATTTTAGCAGTTGTGGTAGTCAATATTATGAATGTCCGTCAACTACCACTTCAAACAACTGCAGGGGAGGTAGAAGAAGATGAAGAATTCTGAGATCAAAAACAGCAAAATAACGAAAAAAGAGCTAAATCACGTATTTTGGCGTTCTTTTCAAATGGAGTTTTCTTGGAATTATGAACGTCAGATGAATATGGCTTATGTTTATGCAATGATTCCGATTTTGAAAAAGTTATATCAGTCGAAAGAAGAAATGGCAGCAGCTTTGAAACGGCATCTAGAGTTTTTTAACACGACCCCACATATCGTTACACTGATTTTAGGAATCACGGCTGCAATGGAGGAAGAAAATAAGGATGATCCTGAATTTGATGTGACTGCGATCGATAGTATCAAAACATCTTTGATGGGACCTCTTGCAGGGTTAGGAGATTCTTTCTTTTGGGGAACTTTGCGATTGATTGCCACAGGTGTGGGTACCTCTTTAGCCATGCAAGGAAATATTTTAGGCCCTATCTTGTTCATTTTGATTTTCAATATTCCGCACATTCTGTTTCGCTATCTAGCAACAGGTTGGGGATATCGCTTAGGAACGGGTTTTTTGAAAAAGATCCAGGCAAACGGTATGATGGAAAGTTTGACATTAGGCGCGTCTATTATTGGACTGATGGTCGTTGGAGCAATGACTGCCACGATGATCACCATCAATATTCCTTTAAAAATCGGTTCAGGAGAAAATGCTGTGACTGTTCAAAGTATTTTTGATGATATCGTTCCAAATATCTTATGTCTTGGAGCATTTGGCATAGTGTTTTATCTATTGAAGAAAGAAGTGAAACCATTAACGATCTTGATCGGACTAGCTTTCTTTGGAATTTTTGGTTCGTGGATAGGGATTTTTTAAAAAAGGAGCAGAGAAAATGTTTACGATGCAAGATTATATCTATGAAGAAAAGGAAGTACTAAGTACGATCTTGAAAAAGAATGATTTTTCGACAAGAGAACATATGAAAAAAACAGTGAATTTACTGATCTTAGCAACGGGTTCATCTTATAACGCTTGTTTAGCAGCGAAGCCAGCATTGGAATCTTATGGTGATCTTACTGTCGATATTCAAGAACCTTTTTATTTTTTCCATTATGGAAAACTTTCTCCTTCAATCGATACTGTGATTGCTGTGTCACAAAGCGGGAAAAGTGCTTCTACTGTTGAAGCAGTAAAAATGATACAAAAACAAGGGTTACCTGTTGTTGCTATCACAAATGACGTGCAAAGTCCACTTGCTTTAGAAGCTGCACAAATTATTGATTTAGGTGCCGGGGTAGAATCAGTAGGCTTCGTTACAAAAGGCTATTCTGCGACTGTTTTACAGTTACTACTCTTAGGGATAGGAATTGGAATAAGTAAAAATAAAATCAGCAAAAAAATAGAACAAGACTACATGCAACAGTTGCGCAAAATAATCAACCATTTACCAGCGATTATTCAAAAAACGGAAGAATTTTTTGATGGATATCAAAGTTTATTTCGTTTAGCACAGCGTTTCGTCACCATTGGATATGGTCCAAACTGGGGAACAGCTAAAGAAGCAGAGACGAAATTGACTGAAACAATCCGCGTTCCGTCACAAGGATTTGAGTTAGAAGCTTATATGCACGGCCCATACCTGGAGGCAGATACTTCGCATTTGCTATTCTTTATTGAAGGGGAAAGTGTAAATAAGGAACGTTCGCAAAAGTTGCAAAGATATATGAGTCGGTACGTTGGAGAGACTCTCACCATTACCACAAAAAAAGCAAGAAACGAGAAAACACTTGGATTAGCAATAGAATGTGATGAATATCTGTCTGTATTAGCGCTTGTCGTTCCGTTTCAACTATTCGCTTATAAAACCGCAGTAGCTAAAGGTATTGACTTGAACAAAAAGATTTTTGAAGACTTTGATACAGTCTTGAAAAGTAAATTATAAGAGGTGGAAATCATGCTGAAATTCAATGAAGAAGAACAAATCAAAGCAATAAAAGGCGCACTAGCTTTACGTCCGCAAGTAGAAGAAATCATCGATAAACTTTATGCGGAAAAATTTGACGCTGTCTATTATCTAGGAATCGGTGGAACGTATGCTTCCTCGATGCAAGCTGTCACTTATATGAATGGGAAAAGCAACTTGCCTGTCTTTGTACAGCATGCTGCAGAATATTACACTACTGGAAACAAAAGATTAACAAAAGATTCTATCGTTGTCGTGTCCTCTGTTACTGGGACAACCCAAGAAGTAGTGAAAGCAGTAGAAGAAATCAAGAAAGTAGGAGCGACACTGATTGGATTTATCGATAAAGCGGAGAGTAAGTTGTCTCAACTATGCGATTTTGTGGTTACTTATCCAGCTCCCGGAACAGAACAAATCAAATTTTTTATGGTAGCAGATCGATTGATGTATTTGCATGGGGAATTCGAAGATTACTCAGAGTACTATGAACAGCTCGAACATTATTTGCCAACAGGGTTAGTTGAAGCAGAGAAAAAAGCAGATGCATTTGGCTTATCATTTGCAGAAAAGCATCGACGTGATAGCATGCATTATTTTATCGGAGCAGGGAATCAATGGGGAGCTGTTTATTCATATGCCATGTGTTACTGGGAAGAACAAAGCTGGCTCCCATCGAAATCTATCCATGCTGCCGAGTTTCTTCACGGGACGTTAGAGATCGTTGAAGAAACGACCCCAGTCACTTTATTTTTAGGCGAAGATGAACAGAGAGTGTTATCTGAACGTGTAGCTAAACTTTTGCCAAAAATTTGTAGTAATTATACATTGATAGATACAAAAGACTATCCAGTAGAAGGTATCAGCGAAAAATATCGCGGACGTGTTTTGTCTTTCTTATTGATGCATGTAGTGACACAACGCATCGATGCTCATGTGGAGCAGTTGAACTGCCATCCATTAGAGATACGCCGCTACTATCGTCAGTTTGATTATTAGGATAGACTGGATAAAAAGAATATAAAAAATAAAGAGAGCAGCGATAACTGCTCCCTTTATTTTTTTAAAATATTGGCATCAATTACGTTATAAAACACATTTTTTGCATTATCTACAGTTCAACTTATAATCTGTTTAATGGGACATGTGGGTGCCAACCATTTTTTGTTATGCAATAGTACTATTTTGTTGTTGCATGGATCCGTAGTAAAAGTCCAAGTACAACGAGTTGCGCCAGTTTACATAGCGTTTTGTATCCAGAATGTTGACTAAAACAAAAGTTCCTATGTCAACCGTCAACAGAGACAATCTGTCCGTTGCAGGACCTGACAGATTTAGAAATGTTCAATCTGTCTCTTATGTATTTTAATTCAATACTCACTAGGAGAAGTTTCCTAACCTCCTAATAGTAATGCTGGTAGTAACATTGTCAAAACTGCTTCCTCTTAGGAACAAGCAAAGCATAACGAGTGTAAAAATAAAATGTAGACTATTGTAACATATCATTGATTATTTCAAGTAAAAACGATAAAAGAAGTAAACAAACACTTAAAAACAATGGAAATTAGTCCCAACTTTAAGAAATGTATACTATAATGGAAATTATCAATTATTTATTTGGAGGAATATCCATGAAACAAAAAATCGCAGTTCTGGGTCCTGGATCTTGGGGCACTGCTTTAGCACAAACATTGGCAGAAAACGGGCATGATGTCCGTATTTGGGGAAATGTACCTGAACAGATTGATGAAATCAATAAGTATCATACAAATCAGCATTTTTTGCCTGATTTGACGATCCCAGAATCGATTATCGGATATAAAGAATTGGCAGAAGCAGTGGATAACGCAGATGCTATTTTATTTGTTGTTCCAACAAAAGCGATTCGTTCAGTCGCACAGGAACTTATTGGTAAAATGAATACTAAGCCAATCATTATACATGCAAGTAAAGGACTAGAACAAGATACGCATAAACGAATCTCAGAAGTTTTGGCTGAAGAAATTCCAGAAGAAAAAAGACAGGCAATTGTTGTATTATCTGGTCCTAGCCATGCTGAGGAAGTGGCAGTACATGATATCACAACAATTACAGCTGCAAGTATTGATCAAAAAGCAGCAGCCTATGTACAAAAACTGTTCATGAATGATTATTTCAGGATTTATACAAATAATGATGTGATTGGCGTAGAAACTGGTGCAGCACTGAAAAATATCATTGCAATTGGTGCCGGCGCTATCCATGGATTAGGATTCGGAGATGATGCAAAAGCAGCAATCATGACTCGAGGATTGGCAGAAATCAGCCGTCTTGGTGTCGCGATGGGTGCCAATCCTCTGACATTTATCGGTTTGAGTGGTGTGGGGGACTTGATCGTTACTTGTACAAGTGTTCATTCTCGCAATTGGCGTGCCGGTAACTTGTTAGGACAGGGACATAAGCTGGAAGAAGTTCTAGAAAACATGGGAATGGTCGTTGAGGGTGTGGCAACGACAAAAGCAGCAGTAGAGCTAGCTCAACAGCTAGGTGTTGAGATGCCAATTACTCAAACAATCTATAATGTTTTGTATAATGGAGAAGATATCAAAAAAGCAGCAAAAGAAATCATGTTACGTGACGGAAAAATGGAGAATGAATTTTCTCTTCGTTAAATAGATGATCAATAGTTAATCGTCGTTTAGGAGGAACAGCAAGTGAAGGTCAAAAAAGCAGTCATTCCTGCCGCTGGGCTAGGAACACGTTTTTTGCCGGCAACAAAAGCCATGGCAAAAGAAATGCTTCCAATCGTGGATAAACCAACGATCCAGTTTATTGTGGAAGAAGCATTGGATTCGGGAATCGAAGATATCTTGATCGTAACGGGAAAAGAAAAAAGACCCATTGAAGATCACTTTGATGCAAATATCGAATTGGAAAACAATTTGCGGGAAAAGGAAAAAACAGAATTACTCGCTTTAGTTGAAGAAACGACTCAAGTCAATCTTCACTTCATCCGTCAATCTCATCCAAGAGGACTGGGGGATGCCGTGCTTCAAGCAAAAGCATTTATAGGAAATGAACCGTTTGTCGTCATGCTGGGGGATGATTTGATGAAAGATGATATCCCATTGACTCAACAATTGATGATGGATTATGAAGAAACACAAGCTTCCGCTGTTGCCGTCATGCGTGTACCAGAAAATGAAACATCTAAATACGGAATTATTGATCCTAAAACAGATAGCGAAAAGGGGCGTTGCAGAGTAAAAGGGTTTGTAGAAAAACCTGAAATGGGAAAAGCACCAAGTAATTTAGCCATTATCGGACGTTATCTACTGACTCCTAAAATATTTGAGATATTAGAAACTCAAGAACCAGGAGCAGGAAACGAGATACAGCTAACGGATGCACTTCAGACTCTTAACCAGACAGAGGCGGTCTATGCGAGAGAGTTTAAAGGAAAAAGATACGACGTAGGCGATAAGTTAGGATATATGAAGACAAATATTGAATATGGACTTCAACATTCGGAAATTGGGACTTCATTAAGTGCATATATTATCCAGTTGAGTAAAAAGCTAAGAACAGAAAGTTAACTGGAAATAAGTGGCCTGCTGAGAATGAAAGGCTATTTGTTATTAAAGCGGCAGCTTGTGCGTCATTTGCGCAACTGTCGTTTTAGTTTTTTGACTCTAGATCAGTTGAGTCGTGGAAAACGAAAGATAGAAAAAGACTTTCGTGAATAGATTCAGAAAATATTCTGCTAATGGTTTAATTTTTTTTTAAGTTGTATAAAAGAAAATGATTACATAAGAGAAATGAAAGCCAAGCCAGAAGATTCATAGTAGAATAAAAAGGCGAATTTTTTAATTATAAAAAAGGTGTGTGTTCACTATGGGAAAATTAGTCGCTGTTGCACAGTCGCTGCTTGATATACTCAAGTGGCTGATGGAAGGAAGCAATTGGATATTTGTGTTGCCACTATTGCTTATTAGTCTATTTATCATGTTTCGCATGGTCAGAAAAAAAGAAACGTTTCTGATTTTTATCTGGTATGCAGCATCCGTTGCGGTTGCTACCTTGATGGTTGAATTGGCGTTAGGTAGTTGGGAAGCTTGCGTATTTGCTTTATTTTTTGCTGTACTGTATCTAATCATTTATATCCCATATATGAAAAGAAAGTCTCGGATAGGCAGAAAAGGTAGACATACAACTACTTTTTCTAGTACAGATTCTCTCGAACAAAGTAGAAGAACGAGAAGAAGACGGTAATATTTAGTAGGTATACGCAAAAAAAGATAAAATAATGGATAAACTATTGAGATGAGAGATTTATTTAATTGGTGGAAAAAAGCTTTTTTCACTTATATAAAAGAATCTTTTTTTAAGGAATGCTTGTTGTATCGGGATAAGCCATTCCTTTTTTTATGTTATTTTTATATATATAAATCATACCAATGTTTTTTTGTATTTTCGTGCTTGCACTTGGATAAGAGATTACTTACAATAAATTCAGATAGAAACAGCTGAA
The DNA here is from genome assembly GCF_035727065.1 of Enterococcus sp. E4-223. Taxonomy (NCBI): domain Bacteria; kingdom Bacillati; phylum Bacillota; class Bacilli; order Lactobacillales; family Enterococcaceae; genus Enterococcus; species Enterococcus sp. E4-223. The sequence continues at coordinate 237,128 of NZ_JAPMLH010000004.1, forward strand.
TAAAAAAAGGCTCCCTGACCCTTAGTTGGCGCTAAGAATCAGGGAATGACCAGTCACACACATACACCCTGACCGATCATTTTGCCATAGTCAATGCAGTGCATCGACCTAATTTATTGTACCTAATCTAGGGTGAAAATTCTACCCCTATGTAGATATTTTCCATGGTCTGCACGTTGTTTTATTTGCTATGTCAAGGTATTGGGCGTATTCGTTCAATGCCTTTTTTGTGTTTGAAACAGCAAAGACCACATGTGTTACTGTCTAACTACTGTTTTTTTATGTACTTCCTTAGATTAGGCAGCTGTTTCTATTCATGTCAAGTATAGCTAGGCGGGAGAGATAAATGAGTTTATGTTATTTTGACTATTATCACCAATTGGAAGAGAAATTAAGGATAGAAGAGCCGCTGATGCTTCAAGCTGGCACTTGGATCGCGAAACAAATTAATCAAGGTGGTAGATTGCAGTTATATGCTAGCCGCACACTAAGTGGTGTAGCATTTGAATTTTGGGATCAAACCCCGGATCTTGTACCAAGTATATTGATTGAAAATCCAGCCGGAGGTGTCTATGAAACGCTAGAAGGTGCAGGACAGGCAATTATTGATCAGCTTTCTGTCAAATCAGAAGACATTTTTCTTCTTCTTTCGAATGAAGGAAGAAACCCGGCAATCATCGAACTAGCTCAGTGGATCAAAGAAAATGGTCATCCATTAATCATTGTTACTGGATTTGATTTGTCACGAAGTATCAAATCGCAACATAGCAGTGGTTTGCGATTATTTGAATTTGCTGATTTGGTTTTGGACAACCACGCCAATTTACATGATGCAGTCTTGACTTTGCCAAATCTAGATCCAGCGATCTGCGGAACAGCCTCTCTTGCAACGATCTTTTTGCTGCAGCAAGTTTTGTATTTTACAGCAAAACAGCTAGTCCAGGACACAAGTGGAAAATAGTTATCCACATGTTGACAAAGTTCCTTAAAAAAATAATGTTCCACATAAAAATGGAGCGTTTGAAAAAAAGAAAACGATTATTAATGAGGATTAACAACGACTACTTTTTTTATTTTAGTTATTTTAAGATGGATCATCTTTGATTTTAAGCTTGTTTTGTTTAAAGTTTGTTATTTTTATAAGTTGTTTCACAGTTATGAGAAATGAGTTATAAGAATATGTAGTGTCAGAAAAATAAAAAGTAGTGGAAAAAGAGACAAGAAAGAATCCATATGGATTCTTTCTTGTCTCTTAATACACGTTGATGAAAGAGTCTTCCCCAAAACTCTTTACAAAGTAATTATAGTACATTTGTTATCATTATTGCAATGAAGTTTACCTGATATAACAAAATTGTCCAACAGGATACCTTTTTCTAATAGAAAGAAAATACACAAAAATTGAAGGATAGATAATGGATATTTATAAGTGCTTATTATTTTTTTTGCAATGAAATTCAATTTTTCAATGATTGTAAAATGAAAAAAACAGGACGAGATTTTCTCTAATCTAAAAATAAAAAAAGAATTTTAAGGAAAAACAGAGAAATAAAATACTTAATATAAATGGAAAGAGAAAAAAATAATCATACATAGGAGAAAAAAAGCAAAATAGAAAAAAGTGATTTTCTAATAAATTATTCATGTGGAAATGTCATTTTTACTGTATAATTCATTTGATTATCCATTTTTTATTCATCAAAATTACTGAAAAAAGAAAGGAAGAAATAAATTTGAAGAAAACAAATTCTTCAGGAAAACCGAAACGCGACTTCACTAAATTATCGACACCGCATACGTATGTCATTATTTTTGGTGTAGTCATCTTTGCATGGATACTGACTTTTGTCGTTCCAGCAGGAAAGTTCAGCACGCAAGATATTGAATACAAAGATGCAAATGGCGAAACAAGTACTCGTACTGTTTTACGTCAAGATTCCTTCCGTTATGCTTACGAGCTGGATAAGTCGTATGTGTTTGATCAATTAGAAGAACTGCAAGATCATCCAGCAGAACGTGAAAAACTGGATGTTCCGGAAAAAGGATTGGAAAAAGTCATTGCTGACGGAGAAAAAAATCTTACGCAGGAAAAACTAGATGAAATCTCCTTGACAGATGATGTGCTTTACGATCAGTACGGCGAAAATATCTATGATACTTCTAAAAAATTGCATAAAACAGCCAAAATATGGGGAACAGATGATTTTGGCGGCTTTGGTTTCTTAAATTTTGTTTTTGAAGGACTAGTATCTGGAGATAAGTATGGATCTGCTGTAGGGATCGCTGCATTGATCCTTGTTGTTGGAGGTGCTTTTGGTATTATTATGCGTACCGGAGCGATCGACGCAGGTATCTATGCGTTTATCAGTAAAACTAAGGGACTGGAGCGTTTAGCTTTACCGCTATTATTCTTTGCTTTTTCATTCGGTGGCGCTACATTCGGGATGGCAGAAGAGGTAATTCCATTCTCAATGGTGATGGTTCCATTTGTCATTGCGTTAGGATATGACTCGATCGTAGCAGTAACCGTGACTTATGTCGCATCTCAAGTCGGAAATGCGACCTCTTGGATGAGCCCGTTTAGCGTAGCGGTGGCTCAAGGGATTGCTGGAATCCCCGTGTTGTCTGGTGCGACATTCCGATTGATTATGTGGGTAGTTGTTACTGCATTAGCCGCTGGTTATATGATGATATATGCAGAAAAAACCCGTAAAAAACCAGAAAGTTCGTTGACTTACAAATCAGATGATTATTTCCGTTCTCATATCAAAAAGACATCTGATGAAAATAAAAAATTCATGCTTGGGCATAAATTGATCTTATTAGAGATGTTAGTTGTCCTTGTCTGGATCGTTTGGGGCGTGACTCAAAAAGGCTATTACATTCCAGAAATTGCTTCTCAATTCTTTGTGATGGGATTAGTTGCTGGAATCATTGCTGTTCTTTTCAAATTAGATGGAATGAAAGTCAATGACATCGCTTCTTCTTTCCAATCTGGTGCAGCTGATTTAGCTGGTACAGCAATCGTAGTAGGTATGGCCAAAGGGATTCTTCTTGTCTTGGGAGGATCTGATGCATCTGTTCCTTCAGCTTTGAATACGATTTTGCATGGGATCGGGACAGCGTTGACCGGTGTTCCAGCTGTCATTGGTGCTTGGGCGATGTACATCTTCCAAAGTTTGTTCAACTTGGTTGTTACATCAAATTCAGGACAAGCAGCTTTGACTATGCCAATCATGGCTCCACTGGCAGATTTAGTAGGTGTATCCAGACAAGTAGCAGTTCTTGCTTATCAGCTTGGTTCAGGTTTTATGGACGCTTTTACACCCGTATCAGCCAGCTTGATTGGTGTGCTAGGTGTTGCACGGATCGAATGGGCAAAATGGGCAAGATTCCAAATCAAGATGCAAGGATTCCTGTTTGTTTTAGGAACTATTTTCATCATGATTGCCATTGCAATAGGTCTGCAGTAGTACTGGAGACCTGTAAATAAAAAAGTAATCCAAACAGTAGATAAGGACTCCAAGAACCGTCATTTTACGGTAAAATCAAAGGAGTAAAGATTCTATCGTTTGGATTATTTTTTAAGATCCTATCATCAGTTATACTTAAAGAAAGAGGAAAAATGTATGAAAATCATTCGACAAATTGAAGTGTTTGCACCAGATTACTTAGGAAAAATGGATGTACTGATTGCCGGTGGGAAGATTTTGGCTGTAGAAGAACAGCTAGAAGGCGGCTACGAAGGAGTGGAAGTAGAAGAACTTTCAGGTGAGGGAAAAGTACTAACCCCGGGTTTCATTGACTGTCATTTCCATATTTTAGGTGGAGGAGGAGAAGGCGGTTATCAAAATCGAACGCCAGAAGTCACATTGAGCCAATTGACTACAGCTGGTGTAACGACAGTTGTCGGTTGTTTGGGAACAGACGGAGAAGGTAGAGATATGACTGCGTTGATCAGCAAAGCGAAAGGTCTGGAAGCAGAAGGAATCTCCACTTATGTATACGAAGGTTCGTACCGATTGCCGGTAAAAACAGTAACAGATTCTATCATCAAAGACTTTTTGACAATTGATAAAATTATCGGAATCGGAGAAATCGCAGTATCCGATCACCGTTCTTCTCAGCCAAGTTTTGAAGAGTTCGCTCGTGCAGTAGCAGATGCTCGCGTAGGAGGTATGTTATCCGGAAAAGCTGGGATCATCAATGTCCACTTAGGCGGAGGAAAAAGAAAGCTAGAGCTATTGACACGAATCGTAGAAGAAACAGAAATTCCGATCACACAATTTTTGCCTACTCATGCAAATCGCACACCAGAATTATTTGAAGCTTGCGTGGCATTTGCCAAACGTGGTGGCACGATTGACTTCACTGCTAGCGAAGATCCTGATTTTTGGGAGAAGACAGATGGTGAAGTTCGCTTCAGCAAAGCACTGAAACGATTGATCGAGGAAGATGTTTCTTTAGATAATTTCACGATGACCTCAGATGGACAAGGAAGCTTGCCTTATTTTGATGAAAACAATCATTTCCTAGGGTTAGGAGTAGGAAGTGCCAAGGCATTGCTAGTAGGGATCAAAGAAGCTGTGCAAAAAGAAAGTATCCCTTTGGAAATCGCCTTACGAGCTATAACCAGTAACCCAGCACGTATATTGAAATTGGATAAAAAAGGAAAAATCGAAATTGGTGCTGATGCAGATCTGTGTATCTTGGATAAAGAAACGCTTGATATTGATACAGTTATCGCTAAAGGAGAAATAATGGTCCAAGAAAAAGAAGTCAAAGTATGGGGGACTTTCGAAAAAAGTTTTTAATCAACAGCTCTAACTATCTTTTTTAGAAAACGAGCGTTCTGTTTGTCTGTATCTGTTGTTGATGTTACCCTGAAGGTAGATCAATAAACAAACTAAGAGGAGGAAGCACAATGGCAGATTTAAAAGGACGTTCTAAAGATATGAAAGATAAAGTAGTCGGTGAAGGAAAAGAAGCATACGGCAAAGCAACAGACGACAAGAGCAAAGAAACAGAAGGAAAAGCACAATCACTAGGTGCTGACATCAAAGAAAAAGCTCGAAATTTAGGCGACGAAGTCAAAGACAAGTTTTCTCGAAAAGACGAAAAAAAATAAAAACCACTTATTACTAATTGAATCAAGCAAATAGAAATCCGAAGCATATCTGTCTCGCAGATATGCTTCGGATTTTTTATTTGATCATTATCCTGTTTTTTAAACTTCGATTTTTTGAAATTTTTTATTTTTTAGTTCAAAGACTTCATCACAGCTTTTTGCTACTTCAATCTCATGAGTCACGATGATAATACAGCGATTTTGTTCATGGGCGATTTCTTGGAAAAGTTTGACGATATCTTGTGAAGTTGTTTCATCTAGATTTCCAGTAGGCTCATCCGCTACGATTAGTTGATGTTCGCAGCAGATAGCACGAACGATAGCGACTCGCTGCTGCTGACCTCCCGAAAGTTTGGTCACCTGTTTTTTTGCTAATATTTCATCAATTCCTACACGAGCCAGTCGATCTAAAGCAACTTGTCGATAATTCTCTTGCTTGGTCTTAGTGATTTCCATTGCTGCTATGACGTTGTCTAGAGCCGATAAATAAGGAAGCAAGTTGTAAGCTTGGAAAATAATCGAGACATCATTTTTACGATAACTTCTTAACCCGATTTTGTTCAGTGAACGATCTTGATAGTATACCTTTCCTTCTTTTGGTGTATCTAGTCCAGAAATAAGCGAAAGAAAAGTCGTTTTTCCAGAACCACTTGCTCCTAAAATAGCGTACATTTTTCCAGCTTCGAAATTCAGTTCTACATCTTTGTAAAGCGCATCTTGCGGATCTTGATACCAAAATCCCAATTGTTCTGTCCGTAACATCAAATTCCTCCTTTAGTTTAATAGGATTTTTCTTGGGTTTAATCTTAATATCCCTATAGAAGCTAAAAAGACAGAAAACAGACTGATTCCAAATGCTACTCCGGTTAATAGTCCCAATTGTGCAGGTTTGACATTGATTTCCAATTCGCTGACTTGATCAGAAACAGCAAATGGATTATTCGTGTTTCCTTGTTGACCACCGCGTTGACCGCCTTGTTCTTGTCTGTTACCTGGCATTTGTCCACCGCCAGGAGCTTGCTGGTTTTGTGTCGTGGTTTCTGTCTGTTGGTCAAGTAGCTGCTGTCCCACGGCATTCGCGACGACGTTTCCGCTAAGCGAAGCAACTCCTAATGCAAGAATCATACAAATAGCCACTTCGGTAAACAATTGGAGAATGATTTTACTTCTGGATTCTCCTAAAGATAGCAAGACGCCTAACTCATGCCGACGCTCCCGAATGGTAATCATAATGATCAGAGTAAGTATGATAATACCGGCTACAGCCACTAGTAAAACAACATTTTTAGAAAAACTTGCCACGTTGTTTAAAGGTTCCAACATTGACTGATACATGGAATCATTTGATTGTAAGCTAAATGTATCTGTGTCGATCAGCTTCTCAGCTTCTTTGAGAAACTCATCCATTTTATCTGGATCAGATAGAGTGTAAACAGCAGAATCTATCGTGTTATCGTCAGATGTCCCATTTAGTTCATTTGCAAAAGTGTAAGAAGTGTAAAGTGTATTCGACGGATTCATGAAGTTGAATTTCATACCCATACTGCCGCTTGTTTCGCTGGATTCATAAATTCCTTTGATCGTCATTTCATAAGTGGTATCTTCATCTTCAGTACTCGTGATTGTGAAAGTATCTCCGACTGCCAGGTCATTTGTTTCTGCTAGAGTAGAATCAATGACTACATTGTTTGTGCCTTTGTCGCTGTCATCTATTCCTTCACCATCCGTGATTTTTGCTGTTCCATCAGAAAAATTACTATTTTGTGCAGTTGCTGACACACCACTGATTTGAAAGTCTGCTTGAGTCATTTGCGGATTCCCGCCCATTCCTCCAGCAGGTTCACCGTCTGCATCAGTAGTTTCTGAACTGTCTTCACTTGAATCAGAACTAGTGATGGCAGTTATTCCATCTTTTGCCATAGCTGAGGCGGAACTTTCAAAGGAATAACTCTTTACATTATCTAATTCAGCTATTTTTTCCGCGTCCGTTAAGGAAACTAGTGTAAGAGAAAAACTGCCTGGATCTGGACGTTCTTCAGTGGTAGAACCGCTTGAAGAAGTTTGTTCCTGTTTTTTAAATGAAGCTTCTCGATTGGCACTTAAAGTCACTGTTGCTCCAACTTCTTTTTGTGCTTGATTCGCTGCTTCTTCTGCAGCGCTTCGAATCGTAAGGCCAGCTAGCACAAAAATAAGAATGGCTGTGAACACGGCAAACAATAACAATGAACGTCCCCATTTTACTTTTGTACTTTTCCATGCACGTTTCATAAAATTCATATTTTGCATCCCTCCTAGTAGATGCATTTGATAATAGATAACCTATCTTAAAGCTAGCTTAAATCTTATGCTGTTTGCACACCATCAACATGAGGTTCTGTATATATCAAAAGTCACTATAGTTATTGCAAAAAATGTGGTAAAATGAAAAAAGTATGTTTCAAACCGACGAAGAAGAAATGAAAGAGGAATAGCAAAAGAAATCCTAGATGCTACAGAGGGATTTTTACGTGCATAGTTGTTCTAACAATTGCTGATACTAGCGATTTAGTTTATTTGTTGTATAATAATGGGGAACAGCTGAATACTTATATAAGTATTTTGGCTATAGCGTTTCGCAAAAGATCCATTTTGTTAAAGAAGTATATCCAAAATAAAATGCCCATCCAACTGTCAGAACGCGGATGTGATGGTAATTTTCCTGCTGATTCTCCATAAGTTGAGAAGTAGTAATTTTGCATATGCTTCATTGGAATGGCTCATATATTTAGATAAAGAAGAAAATCGACATCTTTAAACTTGGATGTCATAAGAAGAGGTGAAGTTTGTGAGTACCATTAAAATTATCCCATTAGGCGGCGTTCGTGAAAATGGAAAAAACATGTATGTCGCAGAAGTGGGCGAGGATATTTTTATTTTAGATTGTGGGCTAAAATATCCTGAAAATGAGTTGTTGGGGATCGACGTCGTAATCCCTGATTTTACGTATTTAGAAGAAAACATTGATCGTGTAGCTGGTGTCTTTTTAACACATGGACATGCAGATGCGATCGGGGCGCTTCCTTACTTGTTGTCGAAAATTTCTGTACCAGTATTTGGAACGGAGTTGACGATCGAGTTAGCAAAATTGAATGTCAGTCGTAATGAAGCAGCCAAAGGATTTAAGGATTTCCATGTGGTAGATGAGCATACAGAAATCGACTTTGGTGAAACAGTAGTGAGCTTTTTCCGTACCACTCATACGATACCAGATTCAGTGGGGATCAATCTGAAAACAAAAGAAGGTAGTATCGTTTATACGGGAGATTTTAAATTTGACCAAACGGCTATCCCAATGTATCAAACAGATTATGCACGATTGGCGGAAATCGGCAAAGAAGGAGTCTTAGCCTTACTAAGTGAATCGGCAAATGCAGAAAATCCTCAGCCTGTAGCTTCTGAAGCCCAAATAGCAGATGAAGTATTTGATACGATCAAATATTGGGAAGGGCGTATCATCGTCGCTTGTGTAGCAAGTAATTTGCAACGAGTGCAACAAGTATTGGATGCAGCAGAAAAAGCACAACGAAAAGTTGTCTTGACTGGTCAAGATTTCGAACGAATTATTCGCACAGCGATGCGTTTAGAAAAACTTCAATTACCAAGTGAAGATCTGCTTGTTACGTTGAAAGACATGAAAAACTATGATCCAGAAGAACTGATCATTTTAGAAACTGGCCGAATGGGTGAACCCATCAAGTCTCTGCAAAAAATGGCAAACGGTACACACCGTAATGTCAAGATTGAAGAAGGGGATTTGGTTTATATCACTACTACGCCAAGCATCGCGATGGAAACCATCGTGGCGAAAACGGAAGATATCATTTATCGAGCTGGTGGAACAGTGAAGTTGATCTCTGAGAATATGCGCGTTTCTGGCCATGCCAATCCTAATGACTTGCAATTAATGATCAATTTGATGAAACCAACATATTTTGTGCCAGTTCAAGGAGAGTATCGTGAATTAGCTGCTCATGCAGATTTGGCTCATGCAGTAGGGATGCCATACAAAAATATCTATATTACTGGACGCGGAGACGTGCTGGAATATAAGAACAAGCGTATGAGTGTTGCAGGAACTACAAGTGCAGAAAATGTAATGATTGATGGATTAGGCATAGGTGATATCGGAAACATTGTTTTACGTGATCGAAAAATCTTGTCAGAAGACGGGATTTTCGTAGCGGTTGTCACTATCAGTCGGCGAGAAAAGAAAATCATTTCAAAACCTCAAATTACTTCACGGGGATTCGTTTACGTAAAAGCTAGCCGTGATCTGATGAAAGAAAGCAGCAATATGATTGAAACAATCGTTGAGAAACATTTAGAAAGCAATGATTTTGAGTGGAGCAAATTAAAGCAAGACATCCGAGATCAATTAGGCCGTTACTTATTTGAACAAACAAAACGCCGCCCAGTGATCTTGCCAGTCATTATGGAAGCTACTCAACGTCGAAATAAAAAATAAACAAAAAGAGTAAGATGAACCTCTCTATAGAGTGCTCGTCTTGCTCTTTTTTTGCGAAAAACAAATAATTTTTGAATACAGCATCCCTCGCTTTATAATAAACGATAGAATAAAGGGAGTGAATCAATGATGAGTCAAACAAAAGTCGAACGTTATTTAGAAGAACAAAAGATCAGCTATCAACCACTTGATTTTAGTCATGTGGTAGAAGAATCTTTCACAGAAGAACTACAAAAAAGAGGGATTGATCCAGCTTTGATATGTAAAACTCTCGTAGTGAAAGGAAACAAAACTGGGGTGATCATCGCATTGATTCCTTTGAACGATCACTTAGATTACAAAAAAACGAGACAAGTGACGAAAGATCGTAAAGTTGGTTTTCCTGGAATGGATTTTGTATTAATGCATACAGGATATCCCCACGGAGCAAACACCCCTATTGGAATAAAACTCACACATCCTGATTATTGTTTTTTAGCAGATAGTTCTTTAAAAGAAAAAGAAGAAGTAATTGTGTCAAGTGGTGAAATCGGGAGAAGCCTTCGGATAAAAGTAGCCGATTTAGAAAAGATCGTCCATCCTATTTACGCTGATTTAATTAGTTAAGGGACGAGAAGAGAAGCTAAGCAGAGCAGAGACCTCAAACTTGAGATTATATCTGCTTGGTACTTGGTGCATCCTGTATTATCTGTTACAATTGCTTTGTACATACTGTACTATCAATCCAATGAAAATATATTTAGCAGCTATATTTTTTCATTGATGTGCAAGTGATGAAATCGTTTTTAATAAAAAAGATACAGAGAAAACGCGAGGTGTAAAATATGAAAATTACGTATCATGGACATTCCTGTTTAATAATTGAAATGGAAAATGGCCAACGCGTGATGATTGACCCGTTTATTACAGGAAATCCATTGACAGACTTAACTGCAGAAGAAGTAAAGACAGATTGGTTGCTGATTACTCATGGTCATAGTGACCACATAGGAGATATGATTCCTATTGCAAAAGAAAATCAAGCCACAATTATCAGTATTGTTGAGATTGCTGATTATGCGAACAGCAGAGGAGTAGATTCATTCGGTATGAATATCGGTGGAAAACATGCGTTTCCATTCGGCGTGGTAAAATTCGTACATGCACAGCATAGTTCAAGCTATGAAGTAGACGGTATCGTTCAGTATATGGGCGAGCCTAGCGGAATTATTATTCAAGCAGAAGGAAAAACGATTTATCATGCAGGGGATACTGCTTATTTCAGTGATCTAGGATTGCTTGCAGAAGAATTCGATATTGATGTCGCTTTCTTGCCGATTGGCGATAACTATACGATGGGGCCAGAAGATGCAGCAAAGGCTGCGCAAACAATTCGTGCCAAGAAAGTAGTTCCAATCCATTACAATACTTTCCCTGTCATTGAACAAGATCCCGAATCTTTTGTAGAGTTACTGGAAGATAGTGAAGGAAAAATAATGAGCGTCTCGGAAACGCTGGAAGTGTAGGCAGAAAATGGCGACAAAACATGATTTGATTTTAGAATATATTGAAAGTTTACCTGTTGGCAATCGAATTTCTGTAAGAAGCATCGCAAAAGAATTGAATGTCAGTGAAGGAACAGCGTACCGTGCAATCAAAGATGCGGAAAATGTCGGACTAGTTTCAACAATTCAACGAGTAGGGACCATCCGTATCGAACGCAAATTAAAAAAACATATTGAACGTTTGACATTTGGCGAGGTCGTCAGGATCATTGAAGGGGACGTTTTAGGCGGGGCGGCAGGATTAGACAAGGTCTTGAATAAATTCGTCATCGGCGCGATGACTAAACATGCCATGGAACGCTATATTACGCCAGGATCACTAATGATCGTCGGCAACCGGGCGGAAGTCCAAAAATTAGCATTGGAAGATGGCGCCGCAGTATTGATCACAGGAGGATTCAATACGACTGCTGAGATTGCAAAGCTAGCTGATGATCTTGAAATGCCGATCTTACGCACCTCTTATGATACATTTACAGTCGCAACCATGATCAACCGAGCGTTAAGCGACCAATTGATCAAAAAAGATATCATGCTTGTCAGTGATATCTATATGCCAGCTGAAAAGACTCATTATTTGCAGCAGACAGATACGATTTCTGATTATCAGCGTTTGTCAGAAGAAACGCAGCATTCGCGTTTTCCAGTCGTCAACCGCCATCATCGTTTGATGGGGATTGTTACGGCAAAAGATGTTTTAGGGAAATCGCCAAACCAGATCATCGATCGGGTGATGACGAAAGAACCAATCAGTGTAAAGAAAACAATGAGTATTGCCTCTGTTAGCCATCAAATGATCTGGGATGGGCTAGAAGTCATGCCGGTCGTTTCCGATGACTTGACATTGGAAGGCTTGATTACCCGGCAAGATGTAATGAAAGCGATGCAGCTTGTCCAGCGACAACCGCAGATTGCAGATACGATTTCGGATCAGATATATGGAAATATCCATACGATTGATACTGACCGTGAAGGAAATCGTTTGGAAAACCCTAAGTTCAAATTCGTAGTAGCACCACAAATGGTCAATGGCGTTGGAACCATTTCTTTTGGCGTACTTAGCGAAATCATTTCTGATGTCGCACAAAAAACAATGGTGATGAACCAAAAACGAAATATCTTGATTGAACAAGTGAACCTACATTATTTGCGGCTGATCCAATTGGAAAGCGAATTAGACATTCGTCCACGTGTATTGGAAATCGGCAGACGTTCCGCTAAACTGGATATCGAAGTGTTTATTGAAAACACCATCGTTTCCAAAGCAATCGTTGTTTGTCAAGTAATGGAACGTTCTTAGAAAGCAGGAGTGAAATGACAGTACAGCAAGAAATAGTAGATACAATAAAAAAATACGATAAAATCATTATCCACAGGCATTTGCGCCCTGATCCTGATGCATTAGGATCACAAGTAGGATTAGCAGAACTATTACGGGAAAGTTTCCCAGAAAAAGAAATACGTCAAGTAGGTGAAACGATTGAAGGGCTTCGCTTTTTAGCAGAAATGCAAGAAGTTGAAGATGTCTTCTACCAAGGAGCGCTAGTCATCGTGACTGATACAGCTAATTCACCCAGAATCAGTGATCAAAGATATCAGTTGGCAGAAAAACTGATCAAAATCGACCATCATCCCAATGATGACCCTTATGGAGATCTTGTGTGGGTAAATACAAAAGCAAGTAGCTGTAGTGAGATGATTGCAGAATTTGCTTTGATGTTTCCTGAATCTTTAAAGATGAACGTTAAGGCTGCACGGTTACTTTATGCAGGAATCGTCGGAGATACAGGGCGCTTTTTGTATCCCTCCACGACGTCCCGTACATTAGAGATTGCTTCGATATTGAGAAATTATCCATTTGATGCAAGTGCTTTGAACAGAGAGATTGAACAAATGCCGATGAAAGTCGCTAAACTTTCTGGTTATCTTTATCAAAATATCCAGGTGGATGAAAATGGTGCAGGAAGAATTATCCTTCCGCAAGAAATTCTTGATAAATATGGAATCGATGATTCAGAGACAGCTTCGATCGTTTCACTTCCTGGAGTGATTGATGAAGTGCTGGCTTGGGGGATTTTTGTTCAGCAGCCTTCAGGGTATTACCGCGTACGTTTACGTTCTAAGGGGCCGATCATCAATGAATTGGCTAAACGCCATCATGGAGGAGGCCATCCATTAGCAAGTGGTGCGAATGCAAAAGATTTAGCAGAAGTAGAGGAAATCTATAAAGAGATCCAAGATATATGCCAATCGTATAAGAGCAGAAAAACAGAATGATACTTCGTTCGAAAACGTGCCTTTTGTAGTAAAAATCACAAATGTATCTTTTCAAGATCTTCTTTTTCCGTTACAATAGTGCTCACTAAAGATTTTAAAGGAGAAAGAAGATGACATTACCAAATTGCCCAGAATGTGGCTCAGAGTACACATATGAAGATCGAGGCTTGTTGATTTGCCCAGAATGCGGGAACGAATGGAACAAAGAAGAACAAGAAACTGTCATAGAAGACGGATTAGTGGTATTAGATGCAAATGGAAACCGTCTGTTAGAGGGCGATAGCGTGACAGTGATTAAAGACTTGAAAGTAAAAGGTGCGTCAGGTGCCATTAAACAAGGAACAAAAGTCAAGAACATCCGTTTAGTAGAAGGCGATCATAATATCGATTGCAAGGTAGAAGGATTTGGACCGATGAAACTGAAATCGGAATTTGTGAAAAAGAATTAAAGAATATTCAAGGTCTTTTCACATTCTTTTCCTACTACTAATGATAAAATAAAGTAAACGAAAAGGAGTGAAACGACAATGTATGGTTATGGAATGTATGGTTTTTTAGATCCGACATTTCTTTTGGTCATTCTTGGATTAGTTATTTCTGGAATTGCGTCAGCGTACGTCAATAGTACTTTCCGAAAATACGATCAAGTGAGAAGCAAAAACAATGTGACTGGTACACAAGCAGCACAATATATATTACAAAGTCAACAGATAAATAATGTCGGTGTTCAACAAATTGCCGGAGATCTCACAGATAACTACAATTCAGGTAATAAGATGTTGAGTTTGTCTCAAGCAACTGCACAGTCTACTTCAGTTGCTGCGATAGGTGTAGCAGCTCATGAATGCGGACATGCGGTGCAAGATGCTTCGGGTTATGTCCCATTGAAGATTCGTGCAGCACTTGTTCCAGCAGCTAACTTTGGTTCGATGATTTCGTTCCCATTGATTATGGTAGGTGTATTGCTTAGCTGGAACTCTACGTTAATCAATATCGGGATTTTCGCTTTTTCTTTAGCATTACTTTTCCAATTGGTGACATTACCAGTCGAATTTAACGCGTCTCGGCGAGCAATCCAAATTTTGAGTGAAGGTGGACTACTGACGGAAGAAGAAGTACCGATGGCAAGACACGTATTATTTGCAGCAGCACTGACTTATGTTGCAGCAGCGCTTTCGACATTCCTACAGCTGTTGCGCTTGATCTTATTGTTCGGCGGCAACCGAAGAGATTAAAATAAAGAAGTTGTGAAATCAGCGCTTTGATCTGAGCTAATACCGAGAGTTAGCTGATTGAATACCATTTATTTGGAATAAGAGGATGTGACAAGAATTTTGTCACATCCTCTTTGTTTTGTTCTCATAACCTTTTTTCATATACAGTTCATGAACCGCTTTTATTAACTCGCCAAATAACACTGTATTGTGCGTTGTATCCAGATAGAAAGTCTCCGTTTCATCTGAAATTTTCTCATGCTGATCTGTAATGATCAAATCAGCATGTTCTGAATATGCGGTAATTTTAACAGCATCTTTGCGAAATAACTGCTGCAAATGGCTTTGAAGATGATAATTTCCTGTAAACTGTTTGGTTATCTGTAAATGGATGAGTAACTGCTCTTTCGTTTCTGTTTGTAGTAAGTGTTGGATCAATTGACTAAGGTATTGACTGATTTGGTTTCTTTCCCCATTTTTTGAAAAAATTGTATCGATTTTTTCTCTTAAGTTCTTTTCCTGTATAAAAGAACTAGAATGATTGGACGTGGCTTCTGGAAAGCAAAGTGTAGAAAAACTACTGCTGGATTCACCCAACAGTTCGAAAAAAACAACTGCCAACACAAGAAAATAAAAATAAATTGGTATTTTATTTTCTAAATGGTTGAGAGGAAACTGTTGAGTTAAGTAAGTCATCAATTGACCGACTTGTCGACAAATAAGGTTTTTGCTTGTGGAAAATAAGAAACCAATCTCCTGTTTTTGTCGAAAAGAGATTTGATTTGGAAAAAAACAATAGAAAAAATAATTAAAGTAGGCTCTCTCTGTTTCTGTCTCTTCACAAGGACAACTCACTGAAAAAGAAGTAAAGTATTCTGAATAATCATGTGTATGCTGCAATAAGTCCATCAATTCAGTGATTTCAGAAGAAGTTTTTGGAAAATATGCCTGTTGTTTGTTTCGTAATATGAATAAAGTTAACAGCAAGTAGATATTTTTTTCTTGTTTTGAAATTTTTTCTATTTGCTCATCTGTACTGTTCATTTTTAGTGCATTTAATTCAAGTGAGGAAAATGGCCAATCGTTACCTCCAAATGTATCTGAAAGAAAAAAGTAAAGATAGAGACGGATAGATAACTCATTTCCTTCAAGAGTACAGCAATTTTTTACAGATAGGATCCGTAAATGGAATTTTTTTAAGGAATGATTGAGCTGTTTTGTCAGTTTTTCGAGATAGGAGGGCGATATATAAAGTTGTTCAAGTAAATATTTTTTGGTACAGCAGTTTGTGGATAATTGATTAGTAACATCAAATAGTTAAAACGATTGGATTCTTTTAGGTAGCATAATTTTAACTTAGAAAAAACAGCTAACTTTTTAGTTTGATCGGTTTCTTTGGTTTGGATCTCTCCTTTATGATTAGAATAAATAAATTCATCAATCAATAAAAATTGCTTGAGTGATACATTTATTTTTCGGATCAGTTCTTTGATTGTCCGTTTTGGGATATGTAAGTCATTGGATAATTCTTGTAAAGAACAATTATTTTTTTGAATGACCATTTGTAGAACAAGTAACTCTTTTTTTCTTGCTTCAATTAGCATAAATACCTCCTTTTTATTCTGTTTTTGTATATAGTTAGACAAAAACTGTGAGTGGAAAGTCATTTCAGTCTGTGTTATTCTCACAGAGTGTCGCCTTCTTTTTTATATAACGTTATTTAATTTTTTTGTTACCTTGTTTATTCTATTGTTTATTTCCTAGGGCATTTTGTCAAGATATTCTTGTTTTTAAGGCGAAAAAATTGATTTTTAATGGATATAACTAAATATATTTTGATAATTATCAATAACATTTTTTAGAATTATTTATGTTATTTATTTATGGGTAGATGAAAAGAGACGGAGGTAAGAATGATGGGGAGAGTAACAAATTATAGTAAAGAATATCTGCTGTTCAAAAGTATGGTATACGTGGAAGAATATGGAATGAAGTCAATTACTGCAAGAGAGTTAGCAGAGTTCTGCGGTTGTTCTACATACCCGATTTATACACATTTCAAATCAATCAGCGGGTTAAAAGAGAAGATATTAGAAGAAATCACTGTTTATTTTGAAAACTACTTAGCTGAATGCAGTTCCGATGATGTTTTAAGCATTGTCTACTTATTGAAAGATTTTTTTTCTATCCATGAAAGTATTCGTGAAATCATTGCAAAATCTGATTTAGACATGGATTCGCTATTTAAGCGGCCATTTTTCTCATATGTCAAAGGTCACACGAAGATCAAAGAAGAAAAGTCGCTTGAATTGGTATGGCTTAATGCATTGGGAAGTTTGCGCTCAGATGATTCTTCTCAAGATTTTCTTGAAATGATGAACGCTGTTGGGGATAAAAACGAGGTGACGGATGAATACTTGGAAAATATCTTAAAGGAACAGTCACCTTAGGCAGCAACATGAAAAAGTAGATCAGCCACCTTTATTTTTCGTAAAAAAGATTGTAAAATGTCTAACGAAACATTGGAATGAAGGAGGAAGCGACAACGTTACCACAGCAATTTATCAAAAAATATCGTCTTCTTTTAGGCGAAGAAGCATCCGATTTTTTTTCTGCGCTTGAACAAGGAAGCGTGAAAAAAGGATTTCGGTGGAATCCACTAAAACCGGCAGGATTGGACATGGTCCAAACTTACCATAGCGAAGAATTACAACCCGCTCCCTACAGTAATGAGGGATTTCTTGGCACTGTCAATGGAAAGTCTTTCCTCCATCAAGCTGGGTATGAATATAGCCAAGAACCAAGTGCAATGATCGTTGGAACAGCTGCTGCAGCAAAACCCGGTGAAAAAGTTTTGGATTTGTGTGCGGCTCCCGGTGGTAAATCAACCCAATTAGCTGCTCAAATGAAGGGGAAAGGGTTATTAGTGACGAATGAGATCTTTCCGAAACGTGCGAAGATTTTATCAGAAAATATAGAACGATGGGGAGTTTCGAACGCAATAGTGACAAATCATGCACCCGCAGAACTTGTCCCTCATTTTTCGGGCTTTTTTGATCGGATCGTGGTTGATGCTCCTTGTTCAGGAGAAGGAATGTTCCGAAAAGATCCAAATGCAATAAAAGAGTGGACAGAAGAATCTCCGCTATACTGTCAAAAACGTCAGCAAGAGATTTTGTCTTCAGCAATAAAAATGCTAAAAAATAAAGGACAACTGATTTATTCGACTTGTACGTTTGCACCAGAAGAAAATGAAGAGATCATTAGCTGGCTTGTAGAAAATTATCCAGTAACGATTGAGGAGATTCCTTTGACTCAATCCGTTAGTTCAGGACGTTCTGAATGGGGAAGCGTAGCTGGTTTGGAAAAAACAATACGTATATGGCCTCATAAAGATCAGGGTGAAGGACATTTTGTTGCAAAGCTGACTTTTCATGGACAAAATCAGATGCATAAAGAAAAGAAGACACGAAAAAAAAGTAAAGTGCAAATGACAAAAGAGCAGGAAAAACTCTGGACGGAGTTTTCAAATGATTTTCATTATGAAGCTACTGGAAGACTTTTAGTGTTCAACGACCATCTTTGGGAAGTTCCTGAGTTAGCCCCTTCTCTCGATGGTTTAAAAGTCGTACGTACAGGTTTGCATTTAGGAGATTTCAAAAAGAATCGATTTGAACCTAGCTATGCATTAGCGCTTGCTACAAAAAAGATAGAGAATATACCTTGCTTGCCGATCACTCAAAAGGAATGGCAATCTTACACAGCAGGAGAAACATTTCAACGTGATGGGAATCAAGGATGGGTTTTGCTAGTATTAGATAAGATACCTGTCGGATTTGGGAAACAAGTAAAAGGAACAGTAAAGAACTTTTTCCCTAAAGGATTGAGATTTCACTGAGTGGATTAGTTCGTTTATTTTTTTGTCTATGCTATGATGGAGATAGATAAAAAGGAGCTGATACTTATGAAAACATCAACAAAAGTAACAATCGGATTAAGCGTAGCAGCCGCTGCCAGTGTAGCGACAGCAGTCGTTGTATCGGGAAAAGTAATGGAAAAGATCCATCATATGACTACTCGGACGAAAGTAAAAAAATTCGTCTATGACAAATTTGATGGAAATGAAAAATTACTAGAAATCGTAGATGGTCTTTCAGATAGTGACTTGGATTCTTTGATGGGAATGTTAGCAAAAATCAAATCAGGAAAAAAGAAAATCTCTGTTTATGGTGATTCGATCAAAGATTCAACTGAAGATGTAAAAGACCGGCTAATGCATTTTGTTGAAAAAATGATGTAAGAGAAACTAGCTTTTGAACACTATTCATTCGAAATAAGGGGTTGTGACAAAATTATTGTCACAACCCCTTTAATCTATCTTTAATTATGTTCATGAATCAATAAAAGATAGCAAAACAGTAAATCGTTGGCTTTTTTTAGATTGAAACCAGACTGTTCTTGAAATTTTTCGATTCGATATTTTAGAGTATTACGATGAAGAAACAGTGTTTTTGCAGCAGAGCTGACATTGCCTAATTCATTCCATAATTCTTGAATGATCACTTCCATTTCATTTTGTTTGATCAGTTCTATGTAACTTTTGATCAACTTACTATCTTTTACAGTATCTTTTGTATAGTAATGTAAAGCCACATCTTGCATAGAAAAAGTACGGCTGTGAGTATAAAGATTGTTTTGCTCTGTTAAAAAAATTTTTCTTTCTTCAGCAAACAAAGGGACGAGGTCGGTGCCAGGTGAATGGAAAGAACCAACGAATACAGACGTTGTCGTATCAAAATCAGCATCTAAAGATAGAAAAATACCGTTGATTTCAGTAGCATCAAGATAATCACGGTTTATTTGTTCGACTAAGAGCGCATCTGTGTCTGTATAAAAAAAGAAATCAGAAGAATAGCGAAATAATTCCAAAATAGTATCTTGCCATTCTTTTTTTAAGAATTCTCCTTTTGATTCGACGTGAAGCTGGATCAAACGAAAACTTTTTTCTTGAACACAAGAAGCATCTTTAAAAAGATATTGATACCATGGGTGTTTTTTTTGATCGTTGATTACAGGGAATAACGCTTTCAAAAGGCTGGTTTCTTGTTGAGATAATGAATCTTGTTTGATCCAGATAAAAGCATCATCAATTGCAAAAGAAAGGATATCCGCTTCTGATGCTGGAGAGTTTTTTTTCTGTGCTTGTGGGTAAAGAGCAAGTAATTTATCCATTTTCATCTTGTTCACCTCTTGTATTTATTTTACCATAGAAAAAAAAGTTAGTTACAGCCTTTTTATCATATGCTAAAGTAAAACAAGAAAAAACAAAGGCAGGGAAGGGTAATTGATAAATACAAATCTTGATGCAGTAGAAAAAGAAAAATGGATGCGCCTTGCATTGGCAGAAGCAAAGAAAGCAGAAATGCTTCATGAAGTTCCGATTGGAGCAGTGGTTGTATTGGATGGAAAAGTGATTGGAAGAGGATATAACCTTAGAGAAACCACGCAAGATGCTACTACACATGCAGAAATGCTTGCAATCAAGGAAGCCTGTGAAAAAGTGGGAAGCTGGCGCTTGGAAGATGCCGCACTTTTTGTTACCTTAGAGCCTTGTCCTATGTGCAGCGGCGCGATGATTTTGTCTCGTGTAGCAGAAGTTTATTTCGGTGCGTATGATCCAAAAGGCGGAACAGCCGGTACCTTGATGAATCTTTTGGAGGACGAGCGGTTTAACCACCAAGCATATGTAGAAGGTGGCATTTTAGAAGACGAATGTGGGATGATTTTGACTGACTTTTTCCGAAAGCTCCGCCAGCGAAAAAAGAAATTAAAAAAAGACTGGTCAACGAATGAAAAATAAGGTATACTATTCTTTGCCGAAAGGCTAGGACAATGGTGGGCTTGTGAAGCGTGTCAGGTCTGGAAGGAAGCAGCACTAAGCAGGTTCCGCCATGTGTCTGATTATAATGAAACGGCAACAGACTTTCGGGTCTGTTTTTTTTTATTTTTATAGTACTGTAAAAATGAATGTTCCTGATTTTTTAGCCAGACTGATTTATCGAATATTGTACTTATACAATTTGCTTCAAGGCAGGAAAAACTCTGAAATAGAGCTTGTTTCAATGGAAGAAAAAGCTGCCTATGGTATGATAAAGATAAAGAGAGGCGAGAGGGTACATGGAAAAAATAGTGATTTTACATACGAATGATCTGCATTCTCATTTAGAAAATTGGCCAAGGATCAGAAGGTTTTTGGATCAACGTAAACGAGAAAACGAAAAGAAAGAAAAAACGACAACGATTGCAGTAGATCTAGGTGATTTTGTGGATCGTTGGCATCCATTGTCAGAAGCAACGAATGGACAGGAAAATATCTTGCTGATGAATGAAGTTGGTTATGATGCAGCGACGATAGGAAACAATGAAGGCGTAGGAAATTCCAAAGAAGAGCTGAATCATTTATACGATCATGCTGAGTTTGATATCATCCTGGATAACTTATTCGATAAAAATACGCTCCAGCCACCGGCATGGACGAAACCATATAAAATTATTACAACGAAACACCAGACGAAAATCGGACTAATTGCATTTACTGCTCCATTTCCGCTTACTTATAATCCGAATGGCTGGGACATACGGAATCCTTATGATATTTTGCCAGAATTAGTCGAAGATTTACGTTCACAAGTGGATGTTTTAGTTTTGATGAGTCATCTCGGGATTCAGGATGATTTCCAAATTGCAAAAGAAATACCAGCAATTGATGTTATCTTAGGATCGCACACCCATCATTTATTCAGAGAAGGTCACGTAATCAATGATGTCCAAATAGCAGCCGCTGGAAAGTACGGGCAGTATGTCGGTGAAGTCCATTTAACCATCGATGAAGAGAAAAAAATCCTTAAGCATTCAGCCAAAGCCATCCCTACCGAAACAATGACAGCTTTTACAGAAGATGAACAAGAAATAAATAGTTATCTAGAACGTGGGCATGAATTATTAAAAGAAAAAGAAGTAGCAGATTTGCCATTTTCTCTGAGTCTAGATATCTTCAATGAGCATTCGTTTATCCAAGTCGCCCTTGAGGCGGTGAAAGAACGAGGAAAGACGGAAGCAGCAATATTAAACAGTGGTCTGTTTTTAACTGAAATTCCAAAAGGGCGGGTCAATCAGGATCAGCTTCACACTGCGTTGCCACATCCGATGCACTTGTTAAATGTCACATTGGGTGGAAATGATCTGATTCGCTTAGTTTTAGAAATAGAAAAAAATCGTAACTTTTTACGTAACTATCCTATGAAGGGAATGGGATTTCGCGGTAAGATTTTTGGGCAGATGGTCTATAATGGAATCACATATGATTCTATTAACCATCAAGTCTTTTGGAAGAACAAGCCAATCGATCTGAATAAAAATTATACTTTTACTACCGTAGATCATTTGATGTTTGTTCCATTTTTTCCAACGATTGAGATTGCTGGAAAAAATGAATTTTTGTTCCCTGAATTTATCCGAAGTGTGGTAGGAGATTACTTGAAAGCTCACTACCCAATCAAATAAAAACAAGGTATAATAAAAAAGATAGGTGGTGAACGCATGTCTGCAAAACAAAATGAACAGCAGAACGTTGAGCATAAAACAGAAATTGCTAAGAAAAAATCATCAGCTGAACAGGAAACGACAGTCACCGAAGAACTGACAGCTGCTTTGGAAGAAATCGTTGAGGAGCCTAAAGCAGAAAAAGTCAAAGGCGAGCTAGTGACACTGTTAGATGACAGTAATTTTTTGATAGGTGAAAGACATTATCGGCTTGTGTCCGATTATCGTGAAGGATTTAATGCAGAAAAGCTTGGAGAACGTTACAGTGATGTACTAGCCCGATATGATTATATCGTAGGAGATTGGGGTTATGAACAACTACGCCTAAAAGGATTTTTCCAAGCGGATAATCGACGGGCGCATCCAGATCAGCGAATCGATTCCTTGGAAGACTATCTTTACGAATATTGCAATTTTGGTTGTGCGTATTTTGTCATCGAGAGAATCGGCGGTAAAAAAGAAAAGACAACTCAGCGCCGAAAAAAGAAAAAAAACCATAATCGTGCGTATATCGATGAGAAAAAAGGACCAGTCGCATCTAATCGCAAAAAACCGGTTATTAAAAATCGAAAAACAGAGTCAGCAAAAACCTCTGAAAAAGTAAAAAAACAAGAACAACCTAAACAAGTAGAAAAAACAAAAACAGCATTTACGATAAGAAAAAGGGAAGAGTAGTGGATGAATGGACTATAAAGGATATTTAATTGATTTAGACGGAACGATTTATCGTGGGACACAACCCATACCGGCCGGTAAACGATTTGTGGAAGAATTGCAAAAAAGAAAATTACCTTTCTTGTTTGTTACCAATAACACGACTAAGTCACCAGAAACAGTAGCTAATCGTCTAGCAGATGAGTTTGACATTCATGTAGCTCCAGAGACAGTCTACACAGCTACTTTGGCAACAATCGATTTTATGAAAGCAGATGGAAAAGGGAAAAAAGTCTATGTTATCGGAGAAGCAGGATTGATTGACTTGATTTTAGCTGCCGGATTTACATGGGAAGAAGAGGCTCCTGACTATGTAGTGGTAGGCTTAGATAATTATCTGACCTATGAAAAAGTAGTTAAAGCAACACTTGCTATTCAAAAAGGTGCTACTTTCATTGGAACGAACCCAGATAAGAATATACCTACTGAACGCGGCCTTCTTCCTGGAGCAGGGTCAGTCATCTCTTTTGTAGAGACAGCAACCCAAACGCCGCCGATCTACATCGGAAAACCAGAAGCCATCATTATGGATAAAGCCGTTGAAGTATTAGGGCTGCAAAAAGAAGAAGTAATCATGGTTGGAGATAACTATGAAACAGATATCCAAGCTGGGATACGCAATAATATAGATACTTTGCTCGTTTTATCAGGTTTTACAAAAGAAGAAGATGTACCTGGGTTGCCTATCCCAGCTACCTATGTGAAACAATCACTGGATGAATGGAGCTTCTAATATGAAAAATTCGAGATGGCAGTGGATGGAATATGCTGGATTGTTCAGCCTATTTCTGACACTGATCAGTCTGGCAGTTGGTGTGACGATCAACTTTCGACCACTATACGTATTTGATATCGGACATTTGCAAATTTTGGATTATACTTCTTTAGATCAAGAGACATTACTGAAAAATTTTGATCACCTAATGAATTATCTCAATAATCCCTTCAAAACCATCCTCAGCTTGCCAGATTTCCCAGTTTCTGCTAGCGGAGCCCATCACTTTTATGAAGTGAAAATTTTGTTTTTAGTGGATTATGCTGTGTTTTTCATCACTTTGATCCCGAGTATTTTGTTTATCAAATATTTGCAAAAGAATGATCGGCTTTGGCGGTTGATTCGTCCGTTTCAAATCGGCATGTTACTGCCAGTTGTTTTCGGTTTTTTCATGATGGTAGGATTTGATCGCTTTTTTATCCTTTTTCATGAAACGTTTTTCAACAACGATGACTGGTTATTCGATCCCGTTACTGATCCAATCATCAATGTACTTCCAGAAGAATTTTTCATGCATAGCTTTATCTTATTTTTTGTATTATTAGAATTATTTTTTGCTGTTTTTCTTTTCTTAGGAAAAAATAGCTTGAAACAAACAAAAAAGAAAGAACTCGTCTAAATAGACGTTTTCTTTCTTTTTTTGTTGAATTATTGAGTAAGGCGACTTCTTTTTTCTGGTTCTTTGTGTGCTAATCGACTGGCAGCAGCAGCGGCGATCGCTCCGACGATATCATCTAAGAAGGTATGGACATGAACGCCATCGTGGCTGTTTAGTTCTTTTAAAATACCAGGTTTCACCTTGTCGATATAACCATAATTCGTAAAGCCGATCGTACCGTAAACATTCACGATTGACAAGGCTAGGATCTCATCGATACCGTAAAGGCCTTCGTCATCTTCGATAATATGTTGCAACGGACTCATCAATTTTTTCTTTTCTGCTAATATATCTAATTGGATTCCAGTGATAATGGCGTTATGTACTTCACGCTTTGTTAGCACGCTGTTGACACTTTCAGTACAATCCGCCAAAGTCAAATCAGAAATATAGTCTTTTTGTAAAAACATGACAAGTTGTGCGATATCTTCTACAGTTACGCCACGTTCCTTCAATAGTTCTCTTGCCTTTTCTTCTAAAGTCTCAGTTTTGACGACCATATTATTGCTCCCCCTTTATTTTTTCTTTCTCTATTTCATGTTAACGGAACATGAAAAAAATGCAAGAAACTGCTTTCGGGTTTAACTTGAAATGCAAAGAGATATAAAAAATCAACTAGGACGAAGATTTTTATCGTATAAGCTTGTGCTGTGACCAGGCTGAGTTCGTTCCTTTGGATTAATATAGTGTAAAGCATTGTTCACTGCAGTAGGTGCTTCACCGAGCCCAGTAGCAATCAGTTTCACTTTTCCTTCATAGGTACAGATGTCACCAGCTGCATAAACGCCTGGAATAGAAGTAGACATATCTGATTTTACAGTAATGGCATTTCTGGTACTATCAAGTCCCCAAGAAGAAAGATGTTCTAAATTAGAAGAGAATCCATAATTGACGATCAGAGAATCAATCATCAAATCAATCGTCTCGTCACTTTTCACTTTTTTTAACCGGATATCTGTCAGTTCCCCATTATTGCCTGATAATCCATCGATGAGATAGGGAGTAAGCAAGTTGACAGATGAAGATTTCAAGCGTGATACACTATGTTCGTGCGCACGAAATTCCGGGCGACGATGAATCAAGTAAACTTCGCTTGCAATAGGCTCTAACATCAACGCCCAATCGATAGCAGAATCACCACCTCCAGCAATAGCGACTTTTTTTCCAGCATACTTCATCAAATCATTCACGAAATAATCCAATCCGTGGTTTTCAAATGATTCAGCATTATCTAAATTCAATTTTCTTGGCTGGAATGAACCATTTCCTAAAGCTAAAATGACTGCTTTGGAATAATGGATGCCTTTATTTGTAGTAATCTCGATAACTTCGTCTTCACGAGTAAGCGAGAGAACTTCTTCTTTTAAATGGGATGTATGGTTAAAAGTAGTTAATTGTTTTTCTAATTGATCGATTAATTCACTTGCTTTTATTGCTGGATACCCAGGAATATCGTAAATATATTTTTCGGGATACAAAGTTGCTAATTGACCACCAAGTTGAGGTAGACTGTCAATGATTTTTGTTTTAGCTTGGCGCATTCCTGCGTAAAAAGCGGCAAACATCCCTACAGGACCTGCACCGATGATTGTAATGTCATAGATTTCCATAAAAATTCCTCCCTTTTCACACTATAGCAGAATTTAATTGAGAATGCTTCTCAAAAATGTTTGAATTCGAAATCGAAACGGTAAGTTATAGAATGTATCTAGTGATGAAAAATAAAAGAAAACAAATCTAGTATTTTTACGAGAGGTTAGGTATTATGTTATTATTATTATGAAGTATGCAAATATTAGGAGGAAACAATATGGCATTCCCACAACTAGATTTAAAAAGTGAAAAAGGACCAAAAGCTGTTATCAAAACAAACCGTGGTGACATTACTGTTCAATTATTCCCTGAATTAGCACCGAAGACGGTTCAAAATTTCATTGAACTTTCCAAAAAAGGTTATTATGATGGCGTGATTTTTCACCGCGTTATTCCTGATTTCATGATCCAAGGCGGCGATCCAACTGGAACAGGAATGGGTGGCGAAAGTATTTATGGCGAAAGTTTTGAAGATGAATTCAGTCGTGAACTGTTCAACCTTCGCGGAGCTTTATCTATGGCAAATTCAGGTCCAAACACAAACGGAAGCCAATTCTTTATTGTAAATAACACAAATGTGCCAGCTAATATGCTTGGACAACTAGAAGGTGCTGGATTCCCATCAGAAATCATTGAAGCGTATAAAGGTGGCGGAACTCCTTGGCTAGATTTCCGACATACAGTCTTTGGACATGTACTAGAAGGGATGGACACAGTAGATGAAATCGCAAATGTACAACGTGGTCCACAAGACCGACCTGTACATGATGTAGTGATTGAAACAATTGAAATTTCAGAATAGTTTGGTATGGTACGGAGTAATTATGAAAAAGGACGAAACCTAGTAAGGTCTCGTCCTTTTATTTTGAATAAATGATTTAATCGATTGTCTCTAAAGCATACTTGATTCGATTAAGTCCTTCCAGTAAAGTTTCTTCTGGACAAGCAATATTCAAGCGCATATGCCCATGACCGGAAGGACCAAACGTGATGCCAGGATTTAATACGACTTTTCCTTTCCGAACAAGAGTGTTCTCCAATTCTTGGTCGTCTGAAATATAGGCGGTAAAATCTAACCACATTAAGTAAGTTCCTTCAGGGTTCATTATTCTCACTTTCGGAAGATACTGTTCAAAAAACTGATTAACTGTTTGAACATTTTTTTCTAGATAAGGAATCAGTTGGCTTAACCATTCTCCACCCGTCTCATAAGCCGCTTGGGTTCCAATCAGTCCAAAAGTGTTGATTTCGTGCTGTTGGTTCATCACTAAATGTTTTTCAAAATCAGCTTTCATCTCTGGATTTTTGATAAATACCATTGAATTTTTGATTGCAGCTAGATTGAAAGTCTTGGTTGCGGAAGTAAAAGCAACTAGTAGATCATCTAAATTAGGATCAATCGTTAGCATGGAAGTAAATGTATGATCAAATAAAGTTAAATCTTGATGGATCTCGTCACTAAACAGAATCACTTGATGTTTTAAACACAATTCGCTTAACTGTTTCAATTCTTCTTTGCTCCAAACACGCCCTCCAGGATTGTGAGGATTGCATAAAATCATTGCTTTTACATTGTTTTCTTCGATTTTTTTCTCCATGTCAGACAAGTCCATGATGAAATGATTATTTTTTTCTAGCAAAGAGCTTCGAACGATGTGACGTTGATTTGTTTCTATAATAGAGGAAAATGGAGGATAAACTGGGTCATGAATCAAAATAGAATCGCCTGGTTTTGTAAAAGTTTGTACTGCTGCAGCTAAACTAGTTAACACACCACTTGTAAAAACGATATTTTCTTTCGTCAACTCCACAGCATGGTGTTGGCGTTCCCAATGAATGATAGCCTGATATAGTTTATCAGACAGAGTGGCATAACCAAAGATTCCATGTTTGATGTATTCACTAAACGCTTTAGCTACCCCACCGGGAGACAAGAAGTCCATATCTGCTACCCACAAAGGAAGTAAGTCATCCATTTGATATGTCTCAGCAATTGCGTCCCATTTTACACTTTCTGTATCTTTTCTTGAAATCTGTTTATCAAATTCGATCATCTTAAGACCTCCAGTCATTTTCGTCGCTTCTTTTTTTGAGCTATTTACAGTATAATGATAAATGCGAAGAGAGGGAAGTAGATGACTTATAAAATTGGACAAATAATTGAAGGAAAAGTGACAGGAATACAGCCTTATGGCGCATTCGTTTCTCTTGATAACGAGACGCAAGGACTTATTCATGTTTCGGAAGTACAATCCGGTTATACGAAAAATATCCATTCATTGTTAAAAGTCGGACAGCCAGTAACAGTTCAGATCATCGACATTGATGAATATTCCAAAAAAATCAGTTTATCTTTAAGAACGTTAGAAAAAACAAATCCAGCTGTTCCATATCGCAGAAAAAGGTATTTCACGAATAAAAATCGTAAGATCGGATTTACCACTATTGCGGAGCAGTTACCTATTTGGATAGAAGAAGCATTATCTGAACTAGAACGGAAAGAAAATAAGAAATAAAAAGTGTATTTTTTCTGAAAATGTGCTAGAATTTTTATGTAAGCCATAGAACAAGTTGATCGAGGTGGAAATTTTGGCAAGCAAAAGAGTTGCTGGTACAATTATGTTGCATTTGGAGGATGGTACTAAAAAATTTTTGGTCCATTCAATTGATGACAAGTTGGAATTTGCGTTAGCGGAACTTTCTGAAGGAAAGACTGGTTTAGCGAATATACTTAATTTCTTAAAAGAAATAGTTCATATCGATGTTAGCAAGATTAGTTTGATGGAATTGACAAATACACATATTAAAGAGGAAAATGTTCCGTTGTTTGTCTTTGAAACTGAACAAAAGAATCAAAGAGAAGAATTAGGCGAAGGATATATTTGGGAAGAACCAGGTCAAATGCGCTCTGTTCTTGGAACTTACGAAGTAGAGGGAGTGCCTTTCTTCTAAAATACAGATTAAGCGAACAAAGAAGTTTGAATTTTTTTCAAACTTCTTTTTTTATTGTTTGGTCCAAAAAATACAATGAAATGTTCTGCTAAAGATAGTTTTTTAGTGCATTTTATTTTCAAAATTATGTAGAAAGCGGTTGTATAACGAATAATAATAATTGATCGAAAAATCATTTCACAAAGTAATGCTTAATTTATAGTTGACCAAGGAAGAAATACATGATAAATTTAACAGCGTTGATTCTGAAGTGGATGTTATATCACATTTCTAAAAAAATTAAAAAATAGTTATTGACATGTTACTAACGACATGATAAGATAACTGAGTTGTTAAAAAAGAACCACTTGCGAAGCTTGATTCTATCGAAAAAAACTTCAAAAAAGTTCTTGACAAATAACAAACGGTAAGTTATGATAAATGAGTTGCTGAAAGATTTCGAAAAACGAAATCGAAAAAAACTTTTAAAAAAGAGTTGACAATCGCTTGTCTCTCTGATATGATATAAAAGTTGCTACGGCAACCAAAAATGAATCGGGAAACACTCCCGATGAAGTAGACCTTTGAAAACTGAACAAAGTAAGACAAACCAAATGTGTAGGGCGTCTTGATTCAATTCAAGACAACAAACATTTTTAACAAGCAAGCAATATGCTAGCAAACAAATTGAGCTTAACAATCGC